>NZ_CP092487.1:1320000-1622500 GCF_022429565.1 Lutibacter sp. A64 | reverse complement strand
TTACTACCACGTTGGTTTTACTTTAGGGGCTGGAAATATAGCATCTTATAAAAATGATAGTATTTGGTATTCTAAAAATTATACAAACTATAAAGTATTAGATAATGGACCATTGCGTACTACATTTAAATTAGATTTTGAGCCTTGGACGGTGGCAGGAGAGAACGTTAGAGCAACAAAAACAGTAAGTTTAGATGCAGGAACTCAGTTAAATAAAATCACTGTTTCTTACATGTTTGAAAGCGAAGATATATTACCTGCAGTTATCGGAATAATTAAGAGACCAGAAGAAGGAGGTAAAGAATTGCTTAATGTTGAAGATGGAATTTTATCTTATTGGGAGCCAACGCACGGAGATGATGGTACTACAGGAGTTGGGGTGATAATACCTTCAAAAGTTAACAATATGAAAGTTAGATACAATCAATTTCTTGCTGAAGTTGAAATTATAAATAATGTACCTTTTGTATATTACACTGGAGCAGCTTGGGATAAAGCAGGTATAATTACTAATAATGAACAATGGGTATCATATTTAAAAACTAAAAAGAAAGAATTACTTCATTCAGGTATTGAAGTTAGTTTTAAATAAATAATTCACTTTAATTAAAGTTATAAAAGGGAAATTTTATCGTTCCTTTTTATGAATATAGAGCCATTTCTCTTGTTGGCTAAATTCTAAATTTTCTTTGGTAATAATTTCAAGAGGAGAATATATTTTTTCTTGTGGAATTGTATTTTGAATTAAATAATCAGCCATTATTTTAACTGATTTGAATCCTTGATTAAAAGATTTCTGAGAAATTAAAAATGTAATTTTATCATTTTTTAAATATTCAATATTTTGGTCAGTAGTATCAAAACCAATTAAACTTAACGTTCTTAGTTTTTCTGAATTAATACAGCTAGATATTGTAGATATTCTACTAGATGGAACCAAAATACCTGAAATATTAGAGTGATTTTCAAATACATTTTTTAGTTGTTGTTTTACATAATCTAAATTTTTTAAATCCTCAAATTTTAAAGAAGTAGTTTTAAAAGGGATTTTATTACTGTTAAAATACGCTTTAAACCCTTGTACTCTTCCTTCTATAACATTATTATTATACAATTTAGATTCAATATCTGTTATTAAATAATTTGCTTCATGTTCGGTACATAAATGCATTAACTTACCTGATAAATATCCACTTTTATATGAGTTTTGACCAATAAATGAAATATTATTAAACCCATTCATTTCAATGTTTAAAAAGATATAAGGAATCTTTTTTTCATCTAAAATATTCACCATTTTTTTAGTTTCATTAAAAAATAAAGGGGTGAGTATTACGGCTTCTGGATTTACTTCTATTAATTTTTTAAAACTTTTGAAGTACGATTTATTATCCAATTGATCAAAAGTGTATTTATTAACTTCAACACCGAAACTTAAAACTTCTTCAGCAGCTTTAGAAATTCCTAATAAGGGAGATTTCCAAAATAAATTATTGCTATCAAAACTAGGCATTAATACAGAGAGATTGTACTTTTTTTTCATTGCCAAAGATCTAGCAATATTATTAATTTTAAAGTTTTTTTCTGTCAATATCTTTTGAACTTTTTCTCGAGTTTTATTAGATACACCATCTCTATCATGAATAACTCTATCCACTGTTCCAACCGAAACATTGGCTATTTTCGCAATTTCTTTTATAGTAATCATAAGTTATTTAAAATCAATACAAATATCAAAAAAAATATATGGAAACAAAGCGAAAATTGATAAAAATTGTTATTTTTGTGTACGCACACGAAACATTTGTTACTTTTTATGAAATGATATTTGTATTTTTTTAATTAAAAACGTGTGCGGACACGTAAAAATTAAATTTAAGAAAAAAGAAATGAGTAAAGTAATTGTATTAACTGGAGCAGGAGGCGTTTTATGTAGTACCTTGTCTAAAGCTTTAGCTAAAGAGGGACATAAAATAGCTGTTTTAGATTTAAGAATTGATGCTGCAAATAAGGTAGCCGAAGAAATTAAAAAAGATGGAGGGATTGCTATTGGAGTTGCTTCTAATGTATTAGATAAAGATTCTTTAATTCAAGCTAAAAATGAAGTTAACGAACAATTAGGTTCGTGTGATATATTAATTAATGGAGCAGGAGGTAATCATCCATTAGGAACAACCTCTAATTCACATTTGTTAGAAGAAGACTTGTTAAATGTAGAGGAAGGTTTTAAAACATTTTTTGATTTAGACCCAAAAGGAATTGAGTTTGTATTTAATTTAAATTTTATAGGTACTTTGTTACCTACCCAAGTTTTTGCTAAAGATATGGTAGGTAAAAAAGGATGTAGTGTTTTAAATATTTCATCTATGAATGCTTTTACACCTTTAACTAAAATTCCAGCTTATAGTGGGGCAAAAGCAGCAGTTTCAAATTTTACAAAATGGTTAGCTGTACATTTTTCAAAAGTAGGTATTCGTGTTAATGCACTAGCTCCAGGTTTCTTTTTAACAGATCAAAATAGAGCACTTTTAACTACAGAAGATGGTGCATTAACAGCAAGAGGCAATACAATTATAGAACAAACTCCAATGGGGAAATTTGGAGAGCCTGAAGATTTAATTGCTACAACTTTATGGTTGTGTGGAGAAGGAGCTTCATTTGTAACAGGTGTTGTGGTTCCAATTGATGGAGGTTTTAGTGCGTTTAGTGGTGTTTAATAAAAAATAATTATGGAGCAAACTTGGAGATGGTACGGACCAAACGATCCAGTACAATTATCAGATATAAAACAAGCAGGAGCAACTGGAATTGTTTCTGCATTGCATCAAATACCAAATGGAGAGGTTTGGACAGTTGAAGCAATAAAAGAAAGAAAAAAAATAATTGAAGAAACAGGACTAAGTTGGAGTGTAGTTGAAAGTATTCCTGTACACGAAAACATAAAAACTAGGTCTGGAAATTATAGTTTATATATTGAAAACTATAAACAAAGTATTAAAAACCTTGCAGCTTGTGGTGTAAGCATTGTGTGTTACAACTTTATGCCAGTGCTAGATTGGACACGAACAGATTTAAAATTTGAAGTAGCAGATGGTTCAAAAGCGTTGCGTTTTGACTTGATTGCCTTTGCGGCTTTTGAGCTGTATTTACTAAAACGTCCAGGAGCTGAAAGTAATTATTCTAAAGAACAACAAAATGCAGCAAAAATGTATGTTGAAAGTCTTTCTGAAGAAGATAAAGCAGTACTAGTAAATAATATTATTGCAGGCTTACCAGGGGCAGAAGAAGGTTATACGCTAGAACAATTTCAACAAATTTTAGATACTTATAAAAATATAAACGCTGAAACATTAAGAGAAAATTTAGTGTTATTTTTAAAAGAAATTATTCCTGTTGCAGCTCAAAATGAAGTATTAATGTGTATTCATCCAGATGATCCGCCAATGCCAATTTTAGGGTTACCAAGAGTGGTAAGTACAGAAGAAGATTATGCTTATTTATTTGAACAAGTTCCAGATAGAGCAAACGGAATTACATTTTGTACAGGTTCATTGGGTGTAAGAGCAGACAATAATTTAGTGCAGATATTTAAACGTTTTGCAGATAGAGTACACTTTTTACATTTAAGAAGTACGCAAAGAGATGCTGTTGGAAATTTTTATGAAGCCAACCATTTAGAAGGTAATGTAGATATGTATAGCATTGTAAAAGAGGTGGTTTTAGAAGAAAGAAGAAGACGTTCTTTAGGTAAAAAGGATGCTGCTATACCAATGAGACCAGATCACGGACATCAAATGTTAGATGATTTACGTAAAAAAACAAATCCGGGATATTCTGGGATTGGAAGATTAAGAGGTTTAGCAGAATTAAGAGGTTTAGAATTTGGAATCTCAAAAAGTATATAATAAAGATGAATCAAATAAATTCAAAAACATTTATTACTGATAAATTCTTGTTAAATTCTAAAGAAGCAGAAATTTTGTACCATCAATATGCAAAAGAAATGCCTATAATTGATTATCACAATCACTTGTCAGCAAAACAAATAGCAGAAAACAAACCCGTAGAAAATATTACAAAAGTATGGTTAGATGGTGATCATTATAAATGGAGAGGAATGAGAGCTAATGGTGTTGATGAAGCATATATAACTGGAGATGCTTCTTTAGAAGACCGTTTTAAAAAATGGGCTGAAACTGTTCCTCAAACCATTAGAAATCCTTTGTTTCATTGGACACAGTTAGAGTTAAAGCGCTATTTTAATATTGATGAAATTTTGCAACCAAGTAGTGCTAAGGAAATTTATAAAAAAGCAAATGCAATTTTAGCTACAAAAACACCTGCACAATTATTGGAAGATATGAATGTAAAGGTTGTTTGTACCACAGATGACCCAACGGATAATTTAGAATATCATAAACAAATAGCTAAAGAAAATTTCTACACAAAAGTTTATCCAACATTTAGAGCTGATGAATTGTTTTTTATTGGGCAAGATAAGTTTTTAAAATATGTGCAAAAATTAAGTGCTCTAGTAAATTTTAAAATAGCTTCTTATGCAGATTTTATAAAAGCAATTGATGAAAGAATTTATTATTTTAATAAAAACGGATGTAAAGTTTCTGACTTTGGAGTAGGTGAAGCATTGGCTATTGAAGATTTTACAGAAGATGAAATTGCTTTAATTTTCGATAAAAAAATAAAAGGAGCAACACTTTCAACTTTAGAAATTAATAAATATAGGTCTAGCATTTTTATTCATTTAGCTAAACAATATCATAAGTTCGATTGGGTGCAACAATACCATTTAGGAGCCATTAGAAATAATAATTCAAGACTAGAAGAACAAGTAGGCTTAGATGTTGGATGCGATTCTATTGGTGATTATTCTATGGCAACATTTATGTCTAAGTTATTCAATACTTTAAATACAACCGATCAATTAGCAAAAACTATTACTTATAATTTAAATCCATCTCAAAACGAAGTATTTGCAACTATGATGGGAAACTTTCAAACAGGAGGTATTCCAGGAAAAATGCAATGGGGTTCTGGATGGTGGTTTTTAGACCAAAAAGATGGTATGGAAAAACAATTAAAAACCTTATCTAATATGGGGTTATTAAGTCGTTTTGTTGGAATGTTAACAGATAGTCGTAGTTTTTTATCGTTTCCTAGACATGAATATTTTAGAAGAATTTTATGCAATTTAATTGCAGATGATGTAAACAAAGGCTTGGTTCCAAATGATCTTCCGTTTTTAGGGAAAATGGTTCAGAATATTTGTTATAATAATGCAGAATCATATTTTAATTTTAAAATGAATTAATTGTGTTTAAGCCTTAAATTTTAATTTTTATGAACCGAATAATTCAAATTTTAACTCATAAGCAACTAATTAAGAGCGAAAGGCATTAAAAACTATAAAATAGACAAATGAAAAAAATTTCAATCTTATTACTTCTTTTTTTAGGTTTAGTTTCTTGTAGAGAAGCATCTGGTATAAAAGTGTTATATCTAGCACATGGCTTACCTCAAACGCACCCTGTTCATAAAGGAATTTTAGAATTTCAAAAAGCATTAGAACTAAAATCTAAAGGAACTTTAAAGGTTAAAATTTTTCCTGATGCTCAGTTAGGTTCAGAAAGAGAAGTATTGGAATTATTACAAATTGGAAGCGTTGCGGCAACAAAAGTAAGTGCAGCAACTTTATCTAATTTTGTTCCAGAATATCACATTTTAGGAATTCCTTATTTGTTTAGAGATAAAGAACATAGATTTAAAGTTTTAGAAGGCCCCATTGGTAAATCTATTTTAGAAAAAGGAAGTAAGTTTTGGTTACGCGGGCTTTGTTATTACGATGCTGGAAGCAGAAGTTTTTACACAAGTAAAAAAGCAATTAGAACTCCAGATGATTTAAAAGGACTTAAAATTAGGGTAATGAACAACCAAATGGCCATTAATATGGTAAATTCTATGGGAGGTTCAGCAACACCTTTATCTTATGGCGAATTGTACACTGCGCTTCAACAAGGAGTTGTAGATGGAGCCGAAAATAACGAACCATCATTTGTATCTTCTAATCATTATGAAATTAGTAAATATTATACGCTAGACGAGCATTCTGCTGTTCCAGATGTACTTTTGATAGGTACAAAATATTGGGATAAATTATCTGAAGATGAAAAAAAATGGGTGCAAGAAGCGGCAGATGAATCTTCTCAAGCTCAAAAAAAGTTTTGGAGCGATTCTGTAGAAGCATCTATGAAAACGGCAAAAGAAGCAGGAGTTGAAATTATAATTCCAGAAAAATCACTGTTTGCTGAAAAATCTAAGTCGGTTTTAGAAGAATTTGTAGCAAAACATCCAGATATGGCTACAATTGTTAATCAAATTAAAGCAGAATAATAATGAGTAAATCAGAACTAATTTTTAACAAAACAAACCTTTTTTTAGAGAGAGTTTTAGTTGTAATATTTGCGTTGTTAGTTTTAGATGTATTGTTTCAAGTATTTTCAAGATATATTTTAGGCACATCTTTTACTTGGACAGAAGAATTTGCAAGGTTTTCTTTAATATGGTTAACAATTTTAGGGGCAGCATATCTTAATGGAAAAAGGGAACACCTTTCTATGGATTTTTTATATCAAAAATTTTCTTTAGCCAATAAAAGAAAAGCTTCTATACTTATAGAGGTTTTAATTTTTCTTTTTGCATTTATAGTAATGGTTATTGGAGGTTTTAATTTGGTTTATACCACATTACATTTAGAGCAACTTTCTGGTACACTTCGAATTCCTTTAGGATATGTATATGCAATAATGCCAATAAGTGGTTTGTTAATCATGTGCTATTCTGTTTATCATATTTCAATTATTTATTCAAACAAAACAAACATTTAATTATGAGTATAGAAATAATAAGTATTATCGTTTTGTTTGGTAGTTTTTTTACACTTTTATTGTTAAAAGTACCAATTGCTTACAGTATTGGAATTGCTACAACTTTAAGCCTTTTATTAAATATAGATAAAATGCCTGGCTTAACAACTATTGCACAAAGAATGACTACAGGTATAGATAGTTTTGCGCTGCTAGCTATTCCATTTTTTATTCTAGCTGGTGAGATTATGAAACGAGGAGGAATTGCAAATCGATTAATCAATTTTGCAAAATCGTTGGTAGCAAGTTTACCTGGAGGTTTGGCATATGTAAATGTATTGGCATCTATGCTTTTTGGAGCAATATCAGGTTCTGCATTAGCAGCAGCTTCTGCAATTGGCTCAATTATGACAGATAGAATGGAAGAAGAAGGATATCCTAAAACATTTAGTGCATCTGTAAATATTACATCATCAACTACAGGTTTGTTAATTCCACCAAGTAATATTCTTATTGTTTATGCTTTAGCAAGCGGAGGAACAGCATCTGTAGCTGCCTTGTTTATTGCTGGGTATTTACCAGGTATTTTGTTGGGTATGGCAATTATGGGATATATTGCTTTTATAGCAATAACTAAAGGTTATGCTAAAGGAAAAAGAGCAACTTTTTTAGAAATTTGGACGTATTTTAGAAAAGCATTTTTTAGCTTATTACTATTAGTTGTTGTTGTTGGAGGTATTGTGGCTGGAGTTTTTACTGCTACAGAAGCATCGGTAATAGCAGTGTTGTATGCAGCTATATTAGCATTGATTTATGGAGATATGAAAGTAACAGAATTTCCAGAAGTACTTTTAATAAGTGCTAAAACAACAGCCGTAGTTATGTTTTTAATCTGTACCTCTATGGCAATGTCTTGGTTATTTTCTTTTGAAGGTATTCCAGAAATGATTAGTAATTTTTTATTAGAACAGTTAAATAACAAGTTTGCTATCTTTTTAGCAATAAATATTATACTGCTTATTATTGGAACATTTATGGATATGACGCCTGCTGTATTAATATTTACACCAATTTTTTTACCTGTTGTAACTACTTTAGGAATGGACCCTGTGCATTTTGGAATTGTAATAGTTTTAAATTTATGTATAGGAATTTGTACACCTCCAGTAGGAACTTTGCTCTTTGTAGGTAGCGGTGTTGCAAAAGTTTCAGTAACAAACGTAATAAGACCATTGTTACCATTTTTATTAATAATGGTTATTGTTTTAATGCTGGTTAGTTTTATTCCAGAAATATCAATGTTTTTACCAAGATTATTTAATTTATAAGATTTGAAGTAGCAATATTGATTTAAAAAAATAAAGTATGAAAGTGCAATTTAAACGAAATAATACAATTAAAAACATATAATCATGGCAATAACTTATGAGTCTAGATATGCTTCAAGTCCTAAAGCAGTAAAAAATTACGATACAACTCAATTAAGAGAGGAGTTTTTAGTAGATAATTTAATGCAAGACGGACAAATTAATTTAACATATTCTCATTATGATAGATATATTGTTGGATCCATAGTTCCTATAGAAGCACTAAAGTTAGAAACAATAGACCCTTTAAAAGCTAATTACTTTTTAGAAAGGAGAGAGTTAGGAATTATAAATGTTGGTGGTAAAGGTACTGTTTCCGTTGAAGGTGTTTTATATGAACTAGATTTTAAAGATGCATTATATATTGGAAGTGGAAATAAAGAGGTTATTTTTAAAAGTGATGATGTTGCAAATCCTGCAAAATATTATTTAAACTCTGCACCTGCACATAAAAGTTATCCAACCGTTAAAGTAAGTAAGGCTGAAGCCAATAAAATTGAGTTGGGTTCTTTAGAAACAGCAAATCACCGTACTGTAAACCAAATGATTATTGGTGGAATTGTAACCACTTGTCAATTACAAATGGGAATGACAGAATTAAAAACCGGAAGTGTATGGAACACAATGCCAGCACATGTGCATGATAGAAGAATGGAGATTTATTTTTATTTAGACATTCCAGAAGGACAAGCTGTTTGTCATTTTATGGGTCAGCCAGAAGAAACACGACATATTTGGATGCATAATTACCAAGCAGTTATTTCTCCACCGTGGTCAATTCATTGCGGTTCAGGAACTTCAAATTATACATTTATTTGGGGAATGGCAGGTGAAAATTTAGATTATGGAGATATGGATGTCGCAAAAATAACAGATTTAAAATAGCTATAGAACAAAATTGAAAAGCATTAGCTGAATATGAAAAAGTATAAAAATTAAAACATAAATAAATTAAATTAAATATTATTAAATAATGAAGAAAACACACATTTTATATTTAGTAGCTTTTGCTTTTCTTTTTAAATCCTATGGTCAAACTTCGAGATTAAAAGACTATAAAGATGCTTCTTTATCTGTAGATGAAAGAGTAGAAGCCTTATTATCATTAATGTCTTTGGAAGAGAAGGTCGCTCAAATGCGAATTTTTCATGCTGGTATTGGAGTGAAGTCAGATAAAGAAGGAAATTTAAAACTCTCTGAAAATGTTATTGAAAAATTAAAGTTAGGTATTGCAGGTATCAAAAATCCAGGAGATCATTTGAGTGCAGTAAAATCAGCAAAATTTAATAATAAGCTTCAAAAATATATTATTGAACAGAACCGTTGGGGAATTCCAGCATTATTTGTAACAGAATCATATAATGGAGTAGACGCAGATGATGCAACAAAATTTGGAAGACCTATGACTTCAGCTGCATCATTTAATCCAGATTTAGTAAACCGCATTTGGGATGTTGTAGGGCGTGAAGCAAGATTAAGAGGGATGCATATGTGTCATTCTCCTGAAGCAGATATAATTCGTGACCCTCGTTTTGGTAGAATGAGTGAAGCATTTGGTGAAGATACATATTTAACAACCCAAATGGTTAAAAATGCGGTTATTGGGGTACAAGGAAATTATGAAGGTTTAGGAAATGGAACCCATATTGGAGCCGTTACAAAACATTTTGCAGGGTACGGACAAGTATTAGGAGGTTCTAATTTTGCAGCCATAGAAATTTCACCAAGAACATTAATAGATGAAATTTATCCGCCTTTTGAAGCTGCTGTAATAGAAGCAAGAAGTTTAGGAATTATGGCTTCTCATGGAGATTTAAACGGAATTGCAAGTCATGGAAACCCAGAATTGTTAACCGGAGTATTACGTGATCAATGGAATTTTAAGGGATATGTAGTTTCTGACGCAAATGATATTGGACGTTTACATTATTTTATGAAAGTTGCAGAAACGCCTAAAGATGCTGCTAGAATAGCTTTAGAAGCTGGTGTAGATATTGATTTATATGCTGAAGATGCTTATTCTTATCTACCAGAAATGGTGAATGAAAATCCAGAGTTAGAAAAATATATTAATAGATCTGTTAGACGTGTTTTAAGAACCAAATTTATACTAGGTCTATTTGATAATCCTTATATAGATATTGATGAAGTTGTTAAAGGAGTTCGTTCTCAGACTTCATTAGAATTAGCGAAGGAATCAGATTTAGAATCAATCATTTTATTAAAAAATGAAGAAAATACACTTCCTTTAAATAAAAATAAATCAATAAAAATTGCATTATTAGGACCTTTAGTAAAAGAAAATACTAAAGAAATGTTTGAAGCTGTTGCAGGTAATACTATAAAATTTGTTGCAGAAAAAGGATTTAACTTAACAAATGGAGATAGTGGTATACCAGAACTTTTAGAAAGAGATCCAAAATCAATTGAAAAGTTGGTAAATATAGCAAAAGATGCTGATGTAAATATCTTATTTTTAGGAGGAGATAAATACACTTCAAAAGAAGCATATTTTGATGGTACTTTAGGTGATAGAACTACTATTGAACCTGTTGGCCCACAAGATGAATTAATAGAAAAAGTAAAAGCTTTAGGAAAACCAGTAATTGTAGTATTACAACATAGAAGAACATTAGCAATAAATACTATAGCTAAAGAGGCAGACGCTATTTTAGATGCTTGGGATTTAAGTGAATTTGGAGACGAATCTACAGCTAAAATTATTTTTGGTGAAGTTTCTCCTTCAGGAAAATCACCTGTAACTATTCCACGATCTATTGGACAACTTCCTTTTCACTATAGTATGAAAGAAATTAATTACAAAAAAGGTTATTTATTTATTGAAAATGGTCCAATTTATCCATTTGGACACGGGTTGAGTTATACAGATTTTAAATATTCAGATATTAAAGTTTCTAATTCAGAAATAACACCAAATTCAGAAATTGAAGTAAGTGTTACAGTTACTAATACAGGAAAAGTTAAAGCTAAAGAAGTAGTACAAATGTATCTTAAAGATGTGTCAGGTTCAGTTACAAGACCCGATAAAGAATTAAAAGCATTTGATAAAATTGAATTAACTCCTGGAGAAAGTAAAATTGTAACATTTAAAATTACTCCAAAAATGCTTGAGTTTACCGGTATAAAAATGGAAAAAACATTAGAAGCTGGTAGTTATGTTGTTATGATGGGAACATCTTCTGAGGAATATCTAGAAACAACATTTAAATTAAAATTGTAAAAAATAGAATAATGAAAAAATCAATATTCACATTTATAGCAATAATAGCACTGTTTAATTATTCTGTAGCTCAAAAAACGTTAAATAAAACTGAAATTGAAGTTGCTATGACAAAGGCTTTAGATTGGCAAGAAGCTCATCCTATTTTTTCTTTAGCACCTACAGATTGGACTAACGGAGCTTATTATACAGGAGTTGCGCGTGCTCATAAAATAACTAATGATCAAAAATATATAGCGGCTTTAAAAAATTATGGATTTTTAAATAAATGGAAACCGTTTAGAAGAACTTATCATGCCGATGATGTTGCAATTTCTTATAGTTATTTATACTTGGAAATGAATGGCGGAAGAAAAAACTTTATTGATATAGAGCCAACTAAAAACTTTTTAGACACTCATTTATATGTACCAAATCACTGGACAGATGGAAGTGATACTAGTACTATGGATAGAACCATTTTATGGTGGTGGTGCGATGCTTTATTTATGGCTCCTCCAGTATTAAATTTATATGCAAAATTAACAGATCAACCAAGGTATTTAGACCAAATGCATAAATATTATGTAGAATCATATAATCAATTGTATGATAAAGAAGAGCATTTATTTGCAAGAGATATGCGTTTTGTTTGGAAAGGAACAGATAAAGATTTAAAAGAACCAAATGGGAAAAAAATATTTTGGTCTCGTGGTAATGGTTGGGTAATCGCAGGGTTAGCTTTAATACTAGACGATATGCCAAAAGATTATAAACATAGAGCTTTTTACGAGGAACTTTACAAAGAAATGGCAGACAAATTGTTGAAAATACAACCAAAAAGTGGCTTATGGCATCCAAGTTTATTATGTCCAGAAACGTTTATTCACGGAGAAGTAAGTGGAAGTGGCTTTAATACTTTTGCACTTGCTTGGGGAATAAATAATGGTTTACTTAAGAAATCAACTTATATGCCAGCTGTAAAAAAAGCTTGGCAAGCATTAGTAGAATGTCAACATGACGATGGTATGATTGGCTGGGTACAAAATATTGGAGGGCAACCAGATCCAGCTTCTTATAATAGTTGGCAAAATTATGGAACAGGTGCTTTTTTGTTGGCTGGAAGTGAAATATTACAACTTGAAGATTAAATCTTTTGAGTGAGAATTAAGAAATTAAATAATTATAAATATAAATAACATGGGTAAATCAATTTTAAGAATTTTAGTTTTTGTTGGGCTATTTGTATCATGCCAACAACCAAAAGAAGAAGCTCCTTGGGTTTCACTTATAAATAATAATAATTTAGAAGGTTGGACTGTTTTAGGAGGTGTTGCAACATACAACGTAAAAGACGGTGTAATTACAGGTACTTCGGTCGCAAATACGCCAAATACGTTTTTAACTACTAATAAAAATTATGATAATTTTATTTTTGAAGTAGAATATAAGGTTGATCCTAGTATGAACTCTGGTATTCAAATAAGAAGTAATAGTTTACCTTATTATAGAAATGGACGAGTTCATGGTTATCAAATTGAAATAGATCCTTCAGAACGTGCTTGGAGTGCTGGTATTTATGATGAAGCAAGACGTGGTTGGTTATGTACTTTAGAAGATAATCCAGAAGCCCAAACTGCTTTTAAACAAAATGAATGGAATCATTATCGTGTTGAAGCTATAGGAGATACTATAAAAACTTGGATAAATAATGTGCCTGCAGCCTACCTAATTGATGATAAAACTTCAAGCGGGTTTATTGCATTACAGGTCCATTCTGTTGGTAAAAATTTAGAAAAGGTAGGTAAAAGTGTTATGTGGAAAAACGCTAAAATTTTAACAGAAAATTTATCTAAGTATTCAACAAAATCTCCAATAGAACCAGTTATCACAAAAAATAGTTTAACAATCGATGAGACAAAACAAGGTTGGAAAATGCTTTGGGATGGAAAAACTACAAATGGATGGCGTGGAGCTAAATTAGATAAATTTCCAGAAGAAGGTTGGCTTATTGAAAATGGAGAGTTAACAGTGCTTGCATCAGGTGGAGGAGAATCTGCAGCCGGTGGAGATATAGTAACTACAGAATTATATAGCGATTTTGAATTAAAAGTAGATTTTAAATTAACACCAGGAGCTAATAGTGGTATAAAATATTATGTAGATACAGAAATAAATAAAGGACCAGGATCTTCTATAGGTTTAGAATACCAAATTTTAGATGATGCATTACATCCTGATGCTAAATTAGGTGCTAAAGAAGGGAGTAGAACAGTTTGTTCTCTTTACGATTTAATTAAAGCAGATGAACAAAAACCTATTAAACCAATTGGAGAATGGAATTCAGCATATATAATTTCAAAAAACAATCATGTAGAGCATTGGTTAAACAATGTTAAAGTTTTAGAATATGAAAGAGGAAGTGATGATTTTTTAAAATTAGTTTCCGAAAGCAAATATGCTAAATGGCCTAATTTTGGAACTTTAGAAAAAGGTCAAATTTTGTTGCAAGACCATGGTGATAAGGTTACTTTTAGAAATATAAAAATTCGTACTCCAAAAAATAAAGAAAATTAATTATGAGAAATGATAGAAGAAGTTTTTTAAAAAAAACAACGTTGGCAGCTGCAGGTATTGGATTAACAAGTAGTAGTATTAATGCAATGTCTGCTCTAAGTTATAATAATATTATAGGCTCTAACGATAGAATTAATGTAGCCATACAGGGTTTAGGAAGAAGGTATCCAGCTTTTTTAGAAGGAATTACGGCAAAAAAGAGCAATGTGCGCTTAAAATATTTATGTGATGTAATGCCGGGGCAAATGGATAAAGCAGCTATTAAAGTAGGTGAAATGGTAAATTATAAACCTACTTTAGAAAAAAATATACGTACCATATTAGATGATAAAAATGTTGACGCAATATTTATGGCAACACCAGATCATTGGCACGCTCCTGGTGCAATTATGGCCATGCAGGCAGGAAAACATGTTTATTTAGAAAAACCATGTAGTCATAACCCTCAAGAAAATGAACTTATAGTAGCTGCTCAAAAGAAATTTAATAAAGTAGTTCAAATGGGAAACCAGCAACGTTCATCTCCTCAAAGTATTAAAATTATTAAAGAAATTCATAATGGAATTATTGGAGATGTTTATAAAGCAGTTGCCTTTTATACCAATGGTAGAGGTAAAGTCCCAAATCCTGTTAAAGCAACGCCACCTGCAGGTTTAGATTGGGATTTATTTCAAGGTCCTGCTCCACGTAAAGAGTATATGCATGATACTTGGAATTATAATTGGCATTGGTATGGATGGGATTATGGTACAGCCGAATTAGGAAACAATGCTACTCATGAATTGGATATTGCACGCTGGGCTTTAGATGTTAAATATCCAGATGCTGTAGAAGTTTCTGCAAGTAAAGATCATTTTAAAGATGACGGTTGGGAAATGTATGATCAAATGTTAGCAACGTATAAGTTTAATGATAAGGTAATAGAATGGGATGGTGTTAGTAGAAATGGATACCAAAAATACGGTAGAGGTAGAGGAACTATTATTTATGGTTCTAAAGGTGTTGTTATGGTAGATCGTGGTGGTTATGAATTGTATGATTTAAAAGGTAAGTTAATAGATCAATTAAAATCTAATAGCAGTGAAGGAGGAATTGCTTTAGGTGGTGGAGGTAGTCTGTCAACAAGACATACAGTAAACTTTTTAAAAGCAATAAGAGGTGAAGAACAACTTACTTCGCCAATAGAAACAGGTGCTATTTCACAAATGTTAGTTCATTATGGAAATATAGCTTATAGAATTAATAAAGGTTTTGAAGTTAATCAAAATACGGGTAAAATCTTTGATAGAGATGCAATGAAGCTTTGGTCAAGAACTTATGAACCAGGTTGGGAACCAAAATTATAGATTATGAAAAGACGTTCATTTATAAAAAAAACAGGAATTACAGCATTAGGTATTGCCGGAACTTCTTATATGTATGGAAGTGTTTTACCTAATTTCATAAATGCAAATAGTAAAATTAATGTAGGAGTTATAGGTACTGGAGATCGTGGTTGTGGACTTACTTCAATTCTTAATTCAGTTGATAATATTAATGTAATTGCTTCTTGTGATGTTTTACCTTTTAGGTTAAATAATGGTTTAGCTAAGGCTAATTCAAATTCTAAAGGATATTCAGATTATAGAAAACTTCTAGATAATAAAGATGTAGATGCAGTTATTATTACTACACCATTTAATACGCATTCAAAAATAGCTATAGATGCAATTGATGCAAATAAGCATGTATATTGTGAAAAAACTTTAGCGAAAGGATATAAAGGAATTGAAGCACTTGTACCTGCCGTAAATCAATCAAATAAAATATTTCAAACAGGACATCAATATCATAGTTCAAGATTGTATACCCATATTTTCGATTTAATTAGACAAGGAAAAGTTGGTAAAATAACGGCTTTTGAATGTCAATGGAATAGACAGGGAAATTGGAGAAGGGCAGTGCCAGATCCTAAGTTAGAAAAAGCTATTAATTGGAGAATGTACAAAGAATTTTCAGGTGGTTTAACTGCTGAGTTGAGTTCACATCAAATAGATTTTGTAAATTGGGTTCTAGATGAAACACCGAGTCAAGTTATGGGAGTAGGTGGAGTTGATTATTGGAAGGATGGTAGAGAAACATATGACAATGTACATTTAATGTTTAGTTATCCAAGTGGTGTTAAAGCTAAGTTTACCTGTTTAACAAGTAATGCCGATGGTGGTTATGAAATTAAAGTTTTAGGAGATAAAGGAACTATAATTATAAATATGTTTAAAGCATATTTTATTCCAAAAGGAGGTAAAAATAAAATGTTAGGTGAAGTTGATGGCGTTAGTGGTGCAACTGCCAAATTTGAAGAAGGAAAAGGGTATCCAATACATGTGGAGCATTTAGACCCTAGTAAGCAAGCTCTGTTAGATTTTGGTGATGCTATTGTTAATAATAAACAGCCTAAATCAGATATTATAACAGGAGCAAAAACTGCTATTTGTGTACAAATGGGAATAGATGCAATGTATAATAATGAAATTGTAAAATGGAACTCTAATTTATTGTAAAACCAAATAAGTAATTTTAGATTTTATACTAAAGTGAAAGGGTTCAATTTTTAAAATTGAACCCTTTTTTGTTATAAATTTATTGTTTTACAATTTTTAATAAAATAGTATCTTCTAAGTAAATTTTAGCAAAATACAATCCGGTTGGCTTATTTTCTAAGCTAAGTTGTGCTTTACCATATAAAACAGGATATGATTTAGATAAAATTAACTGAGATTGTGCATTGTAAATTTCAATAGTTACTGCTGTTTCAGTAGTTGGTAAAGTTATTTCAAAAGAACCTTGGGTTGGATTTGGATAAGCAACGATGTCTTCAAATAAGTTAATTTGTTTTGCATAAATACCTTCACAAGAAACTGCAGTTTTTACCGCTACAACGTCTCCATGTTTGGTTGAAATTGTAAATTCTGGAGCATAGGTATTTAAAACTAATTTATCATTTACCAAAACATTAAAAGGTGCTGTTCCTTCTGAAATTTGTATGGTTGTTGTCTTAGAACTTATACTTGTTTTTCCTGAAACTGTAGTTCCTTCTTCAATGGTAACTTCATAACACTGTGAATATGTTTCATCATCAATGTTAATACAAAAATCATAAGTTTCGGGATCTAAATTTTCAACTACAAGAGGTGTGCTATTTGTAAAACTATAATCTTTTCCATCTATAGTAACAGAATAATTATAATCGGCTACAGCAGATATGCTAATTTGCCCGTTATTTTTATCTGGACAGGTTTCTCCGGTAGTTTCAATAGTAAAGTTATTGGCAGCTAAATTAAAAGTAGCACAGCCAGTTTCATTTACTTCTTGTCCTATTGGTGAATTTGGACATAAATCTTCGGTATCAGGAACACCATCGTTATCACTGTCATCCGCAACTGTTCCACCTCTAGGATCTAGTATTTTTTTAGAAGTATATAGTTTATATTCTCCTGGATTTAAAGTTATAGATTGTGTGGTATTTGAAAGTTCAGTTTCTTCACCAGTAAAATATTCATACCAAGTTCCTGTTTTTGTAAAGTTTGTTGAAATTGATTTACTAGTAACATCAAAATTACCAACAATTACAACATCAAAAGAGGTGTGTTTTAATATAATACTTTTTGTTAAACCACCAACATTTAGTGTAAAATCTGTAGTGTTAAATATTTCAGGGTATTTAGTTTTAAAGGCATTTATGGTTGCCCAGGTAGTATATACATGATATCTATTGGCATTATCTTTATATTCCCATTTTATTGGTTTTCTTCCAACTCTATCATTTTCATCAATACTATAATCGTATCCTAATTCTCCAAATTGCCAAATCATTTTTGGTCCTGGAATGGTGAATAAAAACATTCCTGCAAGTTCTTCTCTTGCTAAAGCTGTTGTTAAATTTTTTACAGAATAATCTCCACTAACATTTCCATATTGAAGATTTTTATACATTAAGCGTTCTTCATCATGACTTTCCATATAACCAACTATATTTGGGGTATTCCATCCACGTTTTTTGTATGAAATCCACGAAATATCAGTATCAGAATTATAGCCCATTGTATTTTGGTTATAGCTATGGTTCATATTTCCCCAAAGCATAATGCCATAGTCTGCAAGTTCTTTTTCTTCTGGATTGTCTGATAAATGTTCAAAAATTACATAAGGTTTATTAGCGGGAGCGTGACTCCATACTTTATCCGCATAGTTTTTTAAAATTCTAATTCTATCTGCATCGTAAGTGCTCGCCCAGTTATCTGAACCAGTCCATTGTGTATTTGAAAAACCTTTTGTAAAATCGAATCTAAATCCATCAATTTTATATTCAGTCATCCAGTATTCTAAAACATCGTTAAAAAATGAAGTTGTATAGCTAGATTCATGATTAAAATCGTACCCCCAATGTGCGCTAGTATTATCTACGAAATTATGATCTTGATTGTACCAAGGGTTATCTGCAGCAGGTTTATTATTTGTAGAATCCCAATACATTTGTACTAATGGAGATTGTCCGTACGAGTGGTTAAAAACAACATCGGCTAAAACAGCAATGCCTCTTTTATGGCATTCATCAACCAAAGTTTTAAATGCATTTTTTGTACCGTAAGCTTTGTCTAATGCAAAATATAATGCAGGATTATAACCCCAACTATCTGCACCTTCAAATTCGTTAATTGGCATTAGTTCAATAGCATTTATACCTAATTCTTCTAGGTAATCTAGTTTTGTTAGTACTTCAGTATAAGAATCTGATTCGGTAAAATCACGCACATGCAATTCGTAAATAATTAAATTTTCTTGATCTGGACGTGTAAAATCTTCAACTTGCCAATTGTAAATAGTATCATTTAATTTAAAGGTAGAGACATAACCTTCTGTTAAATTGGTAGGGTATTCTTTTAAATTAGGATAATTCCCATCTTTAATATATTGATCTGTCCAAGGGTCTAATATTTTTTCTGAATAAGGATCGGCAACTTTAATAGTATAATCTATTAAATATTGATATACATATTCTGTATCAGCATCTAAGTTATTTAATGTAATCCAAAAGTATTCACCGTCTTTATATAGTTGATAATCTTCATTAATAGTCCAATTGTTAAAATCACCTATTAATATAACATCATTTTTATTAGGAGCTAAAAGTACAAAGGTAGCAGTACCATCTCCATTATTATTAAAACCATTTTTAACACCCAAAGGCATAGTTTGGTTTTGCGTAGGAGTTTTTACATAAATAGAAATTTCAGTTTCTGAAGTTTCGCTGCCAGAAGTTGCAGTAGCTTTAATAGTGTAAGTTCCTGTATTAGAAAGGGTAAAAGGAGTTGTTATGTTTTTACTGTTTGATACCGTTTTTTGTGAAACTCCATTTACAAAAAGTTCTAAATCTGCATCTAAAGAAGCTTCTGCAGTTATATTTATTGTTGAATTTAAGTTGTAAGCACTTGTGTTTGTAGGTTCGGTAAAAGTGATGTTTAAGTCACCTTGTTCATATAAGGAGATAAAAATATCTTCTCCATTTTTTGTATTTCCATCAGCTGAACGAAATACAAAACATAATTCTGTAATTTTTTCTGAAGTTGGAACATTGTAGAAACCATGTACATCTGGTGTAATTAATAATTCATAGTTGTTTCCACTAATATGCGTTAATTTTGGTTGTGTGGTATTGTCTCCCCAAGATTCAATAACATTTTGCCATTGTTCTCCATCTATTGTTACTCCTGTATGTGCATAGATATCACCGGTATAACCATCTAATCCAGTTCCTGTAGCGTCAAATTTTATACTAATTTCACTAGTACTGGTTGGAAGTGTAGGAATAGTAGTAACTTGCGAATAAGTTACTGTTGAAAGTATTAAAAATAAAAGAAGTAGTGCTTTTTTCATATTTATTAAATGTGAAAAAACTGCATAAAGAGGTTTAATTTTTATGCAGTTTTTTATTGTTTTACATAATTGTATTAATTATTCTGGCCACGCATACATTGCAATAGTTTGAGCCACTGAATCGAATACAATGTTATAAGTACCAGCTGTTACAGGAATATTATCTCCACCAGCTTCTAAAGTACCGTCGTTTCCAGTATCTCCAAAATCAGCACCCCAAGCATCGTTCTGACGAATTTTTATTTCACCATCTCCAAGGGTTATACCATTGATATAATAAAGACCTTCGTTAATTCCAAAATCTGGAATAAATTTAGTATCTGGTCCATCCCATCCATTAGGAGTTGCACTACCTACTAAGCCCCAAACATCAATTTGTTCAAGAGTATATTCTAAGGTGTTTAGGTCGAAAGTTACTAAATAATTACCAGCTGTTATAGGAATGTTATCTCCTCCAACTTCCATTGAACCATCAAGTCCAGAATCTCCATAATTTAATCCCCAGTCGTTATTAAATCTAAATTTAAACTCTCCATCAGCTAAAGTTACAACTGTTTTCCAATTGTCTTGATAAGGATTGTAATTTAATTTAAAGTCTGGACCATCCCAACCATTAGGAGTTGCATCACCAACTAATCCCCAAGTAAATGGTTCTATACGCCAAGATAAATCATTTTCATTAAATGTTACTTTATAGCTTCCGGCAGTAACAGGAATATTATCTCCACCTTCATCTAAAAGACCATCCATACCAGTATCACCGTAATTTAATGTCCAATCATTGTCTTTACGAATCTTAATTTCTCCATCTTTTAGAGTAGCATAAGAAACATAAACACCAGGTGTTGTAGTTTGGTAAAAAGGTATGTCAAGAATAAATTCGTTACCCCAGCTTCCTGGAGTTGCACTTCCTACCAATCCCCAAGCAGATGATAAATCTAATAAAGAAGAGTATGGAGTTACACTAACAGTTACAGGCTCTGAATACATAATTTGAGCATCACTTAAAGTAATTTGAACTTTAAAATCTATAGCAGTAACTTCATTAGGTGTTAATCCTAATGAAAGCATTTTACTATTTAATTCTTGAGCTGTAAATACTTTGCTTAAGTCAGTTCCAGCTGTAACAATTTGAGCTTCAGTAAAATCTCCACCTTCTAGGTCTATTAATAACTTATAAGAAGGTGCTGCGCTATAACCGTAGTTTGGTTGGCTCCAAGAAACGGTTAATATTTCGTCTGCTGCTATTTCTTCAGTTAATACTACCGATGATGTTGATACACTTACAGTTGTATTAGCGTCTTCAGCTAATTCTATAAATTCTCTATCGTCACAAGCTCCTAATATGAATAGAAAGCTTAGTAAAAAGATAGAATTTCTAATTAATTTTTTCATTTTATTCCAATATTAGTAACCTTGATTTTGTTGAAGGTTAGGATTAGTAGATAATACATTAACAGGTAAAGGAAATAGGTTTCTGTGTGAACCTACCGAGATTCCCATAGCTTCATTACCTTTAAAAGGCCATAAATAGCTATCTGTTGTAAAGTAGTTGTAGCGAACTAAGTCAGTACGTCTTTGGCCTTCCCAATATAATTCTCTAGATCTTTCGTCTAATACAAAGTCTAAGTCTATATCGCTAGTATTTACATTACCAGAAGTATTTCCGTATGCTCTAGTTCTCAATTCGTTAATTTTTGAAGTTGCGTAGCTTAAATCGCCTCCACCACCTCTAAGTGTAGCTTCTGCATAGTTTAAATAAATTTCAGCTAAACGAATTAAAGGTAAATCTGTGTCAGTAAAATCTCCTCCAGCATCACTACCTTGATTTCCATTAGAATCAATATTTTTAAATTTAGTTACAGCATATCCATCTTCAAAAGTAGGGATACTTTCAATTTCTAAATTTTGACCATCTGAATGGAACATTGCTCTTCTGTCTCCTTGATAAGGTTCAATAGAGTAGGTGTTTGTATTTAAATCTAAAAGGATATAGTAGGTTCCAGGATTTGTAATAGCAATATTAGTTCCATCAGTTTCTAATGTACCATCAGCATCGGTATCACCGAAATTCACACCCCAATCTTCATTAAATCTAAACTTCATTTCACCAGCATTTAAATCAGCATAAAGTTCATATTTATTAGTGCTTGTTTCATACATCTCCATATCTGGACCATCCCAAGAGTTAGCTGTTGCGTCACCAACTAATCCCCAATCAGATGTTGAGCCTAGAGCATTATTTAAGGCAGTTACATCTGCTTTAAATTTATTTACTAAGGCTTTGGTAGTTCTAAGACCACCCCAGCCTCCATTTACTCCAAATTCTGTTGCATCCATTGTTCCACCAATAGCAGCATGAATTAAAAATGTTGAACCACCATAGGTTTGAGATTGTAAGCCATCAAAATTTGCTGTGAATATAAATTCGTTTTGAGCTCCATTAACATCATTGTCAGCTAAAAATAATTCATCATATGCAGAGCCATTTCCGTTTGCATCGTTTGTATTGATAGAGTAGCTAGAGTTCATTACCTTTTCAGAATAAGTAACACATTCACTGTATTTAGCGTCTCCTGTCCAAACTTCAGCATTTAGATATAGTTTAGATAATAAAGCCCAAGCAGCAACACGATCTACACGACCATATTCATTTGTTCCACTTTCTTTTAAAAGTTCTTGAATTTCTAACAATTCAGATTCTACAAATGCGAAAATTTCAGTTCTATTACTTTGTGTTGGTAACTCTGTAGAAATTTCGGTAGTTAAAGGAACGTTTCCGTAAAGGTCCATTAAATTATAATAAGCAAAAGCTCTTAAAAAACGTGCTTCAGCAATATAATATTGAACTTCATCTTCAGTTAAATCAGATGCTATTTTAATAAAAGAGTTACTAAAAGAAACACCTTGTGCTAATCTACTGTATAATGCTTCAGTAAAATCGTTACTACTAGACCAATACAAACCGTGTAAGTCTGGTAATCCTGGGTCACCCCAACCAACAACTGCGTGGTCTGTTGTAAGTTCGTTTAAGTTAAAAAGCATTCTTGTGTATTGCGAAAATCCTTCGTCAATATCAGCAATATCAGGTTGACCTGCAGGTCCTTCTTGACCTGTTAATGCAAAACTAGCATATACTTTTGCCAATGCTTTTTTTGCTTCATTTGCATCTGCAAATACGTCTTTTT
Organism: Lutibacter sp. A64; assembly: GCF_022429565.1. Taxonomy (NCBI): domain Bacteria; kingdom Pseudomonadati; phylum Bacteroidota; class Flavobacteriia; order Flavobacteriales; family Flavobacteriaceae; genus Lutibacter; species Lutibacter sp. A64. Next base: position 1,599,354 of record NZ_CP092487.1, on the reverse strand, counting down.
CAGTAAAACTATCTGGATCAATTGGTGCTTGATCTAAATCATCATGACAAGCAGTCATAGAGAAAGTGATAGCTACAATAAAAATGAGTTTATTTAATATGTTTTTCATTTTTTTATTTTTTAAAAATCAATATTAACACCTAACACAAAAGATTGTGGTCTAGGATAAAAATTATTGTCAATTCCACCTGAAATTTCAGGGTCTAAACCTTCATAGTCAGTTACAGTTAATACATTTTGCATTGAACCGTAAATTCTTAATGAAACATCTTCAAATACATTAGGTAAAGCATATCCTAAAGTTATATTGTCTATTTTAAAGAATGAAGATTCTTGAATAAAGTGGTCGCTTAACAAGTTAGTTTCTGTAGTTTCAACAAATCCGTTTGTTAAAGAGCTAGAGTGTAAGTTTGTTAAAATACCGTTTTCAGTAGATCTTCTTAAATAACCAGTTTGTGAAGCCACATTGTTGTAAGAGTAGTTTCCAAAATTAGCTCTTGTAACAATTGACACATCGAAATTTTTATAGTTGAAATTTGAGTTTAATCCCATTATGACATCTGCATAAGGATTTTTATAAATATATCTATCTGCATCATTTATAATATTATCATTATTTCTATCTACATAAACACCTTCAATTGGTTTTCCTTCACTATTATATACTTGTTGGTATACTAAGAAACTGTATGGAGATTCTCCTTCAACATGAGTTTGTATGTTGTTACCAACACCTCCAGAGATTCCACCAACATATTGTTGGTCAGGTAAATTTGTTACAGTGTTTTCGTTTAGAGCAATATTATAACCGATAGACCATTCCATATCATCAGTTTTAACAGGAATTACATTTATTGCAAATTCAATACCTTTATTTTCCATATCACCAATGTTGGCGTCAATTCTATTACCAAAATTTGTAAAAGGATCAATAAAAGTACTTGCAATTAAATCGTTAGTTTCTTTTATGTATGCATTAACAGAACCTGAAATTCTATTATCAAGTAAAGCATAATCTAAACCAACATTTAATGTTTTACCAACTTCCCAACGTAAATCTTCATTTATTGGTTCTGGTCTGTAAGTTTGTGTAAATCCAGTACCAAATTGGTAATTTGCTGTTGATTGACTTCCGGTGTATCTAGTTAAGAATTGGTAAGGGTTTAATCCGTTAACATTACCAACTTGTCCGTAACCAGCACGTAATTTTAATTCATTAAAAATACCATCTTCCATAAAATTTTCTTTATGTAGATTCCAAGCGACCGCTACAGAAGGGAAGTACCCCCAACGGTCATTTGGGTTTAATTTAGATGAAGCATCAGCTCTTAAAGTAGCAGTTACTAAATACTTACCATCATAACCATAGTTAAATCTTCCAAAGTACGATAAAAGTGTATTTTTAGATTTATCAATAAATTCGTAAGTATTTCCATCTTCTTCATCTTCACTATCATAGTTGTAATTATCAAATTCAAAAGATTGGTATGAATGTCCAAGAACAAAATTTAAATTGTGAACTTCATTAATTTCTTTAACATAAGTTACGTAAGCGTCAAATAATTTATTTGTTGCTTCTTGTCTATATGTAGTTCTAGCACCATTATAATTAGGTTCAGAAATAGGCATATATTGAGAAGTTAATGTTCTTCCGTGGCTATTAGATTTATCTAAACCAACATTTACAGTTGCAGTAATGTCTGGGAAAAATTGTAAATTATAATCTACTTTCGCATTCGTAATTAAGCGTCTAACTTCTGCAGAATCTTCTCTTAAATTTAATTGAGCTATAGGGTTTGTTGGAGCCAAGTTCATTTGGTTTCCAGTATTTGCATCTATCCAAGCAAAATATCCATCGTATTGAGAGTTTGCATCATAAATAGATTGTGTTGGGTCAAAAGCAATAGCTCCGCCAATAGCACCTCTATTTGCAAAAATATTTTCGGTGTACATTCCACGACCGTTTAATTCAACAGTTAAATGGTCTTCTAAAAAGCTAGGTTTAAAACTTACAGACCCTGTAGTTCTTTTAAAGTTGTCTGTTTTTAAAATACCATCGTGTTCAGAAAAACCTACAGACGCTCTCATTGGAACGCCTTTTAAGCTACCAAGTGCACTAAGTGTATGATCTGAACCAATTGCATCTTGATAAATTTCGTCTTGCCAATTTGTATTTGCTTCTCCCAATCTTGATACTGCAGCATCTCCCATATCGTTTACTAAAGTTCTAAATTCATCAGCAGATAAAACATCTACTTGATCTATAGATTTATAAACGGTTGTTGAAGAAGTAACATTAAATTTAAATTCGTTGTCTTTTCCTTTTTTGGTAGTAATCATAATTACCCCATTTGCGGCTCTAGAACCATATATTGCAGTAGCTGATGCATCTTTTAATACAACCATGCTTTCAATATCATTTGGGTTAATTAAGTTTAATGGGTTACGAGAACCACCAACACCGCCATCGTTTAATGGAATTCCATCAACTACAATAAGCGGAGAGCTAGTTAAAGATAACGAACCAAGACCTCTAATTACAATGTTTTGTCCTTCACCTGGAGCACCACTACTAGAGGTTACAGATACACCTGCAACTTTACCACTAATAAGTTGTTGTGCAGACACAACAGGACCCTGGTTAAAGTCTTCGGTAGTAACTAAATCTGCAGATCCGGTTAAATCTTCTTTTTTTACACTACCGTAACCAATTACAACTACTTCGTCTAAAGTTTCAGAATTTTCAACCATTGCTACATTAACAACAGTGTTGCTTCCTACAGTTATTTCTTGTGTTTTAAAACCAATATAAGAAAACACTAATACGTCTCCAGATTTAACGTTCTCTAAAGTATAGTTCCCATCAAAATCTGTTGCAGCTCCTTTTACAGTTCCTTTAATAATAATGCCAACACCAGGTAACGGAGAATTACCTTTAGCTTCTGTTACATTTCCTGTAATTGTTTGTTGTGCAAACATTAGTACGGGAAAAAGAAGTATGACACTAAACAAAAAAAATTTAAAATTTTTCATCTAATTTAAATTAATTAATAATTATGTTTTGTTTAATAAATTGTACTAAAAATTGATTAACATTTCACTATACAAATTTACGTACTTAACAATTATTTAACAGCGAAAACGTTTGAAATAGATTAACTATAACGTTTTCGTGTTAATAACTTTACAACTCTAACGTTAGAGTAAATTGTAGAATAGAGACTTTTTAATCTTATTAATAATATTTTGTTAATATTAGAATGATTTTAAGAATATAGTTTGTACTACACTTTTTAAAAATTATATTTGTGTTCTCACATAAGGGCAGATTCCTTTCTATAAAAATACACTTTTAATGAAGCAAAAAATAACTTTAAAAAAAATAGCAAAAGAGTTTGGAGTATCAATTTCTACTGTTTCAAAAGCGTTGAAAAATAGTAACGAAATAAGTGAAGAGCTTCGTGAAAAAATAAAAGCTTATGCAGATTATTATAATTATAAACCAAATAGTTTAGCGCTTCAATTAAGAGCTCAAAAAACATCTGTTATAGGTGTTGTAATTCCAGAAATAGTACATCATTTTTTTTCTACAGTTATAGAAGGTATTCAAGAGCATGCAAATAAACGAGGTTATAATGTAATGGTATGCTTGTCTAATGAATCTTTTGAAAAAGAAGTATCAAATATAAGTGTATTAACTAATGGAAGTGTAGATGGTGTTATAGTTTCTATTGCTCGAGAAACACAAAAAAAAGAAAATTACAATCATTTTGAAATGTTGTTGAAAGATGGTTTTCCATTGGTTTTGTTTGATAGGGTAGTAGATAGTTTAAAATGCGATAAAGTTATAATAGATGATATTGGAGGTGGTTTTAAAGCTGCAAATCATTTATTAGATATAGGTTCTAAAAGAATTGCTTTATTAACTACAGAAGATTATGTTACTGTAGGAGCTTTAAGAAAAGTGGGTTACAGAAAAGCAATGTTGAATGCAGGATTAGATGTAGATGAAAATTACGTTTTTAAAATTAACGATACCGAAAATTTATACGATCAAATTGAAAAAATATTCAATTTAGAAGAAGTACCAGATGCTATTTTAGCTGTAAATGAAATTTATGCTGCAATCGCTATGAAATTAGCAATAGAAAAAGGATATAAAATACCTGAAGATATAGCTGTTTTAGGTTTTACAAGCGGATTAATTTCAAAATTTACCTCACCTTCGTTAACAGCAATTACGCAACATGGCTTTTTAATGGGACAACAAGCAGCTGAACTACTTATAAATAGAATAGAACATATTGGCCCTAAAGAATTTCAAAAAGAAGTAATTTCAACAGGAATTAAAATTCGTAAATCAACTTATGTTGGCGAATAAAATAATTTAACATAGTAATTACGCAAACGTTCAAGTAAAAAAATATAGCTTTTTTAAGCCCAAAATTGGCTTCTATTTGAATTTCTGAAAATTTAATTTATATATTTGTTTTGTAAAAGCAATTTTACAGTACTAAAAATTTTTTTTCACTTCACACAAACAATTAAAGCTTTTTTTAGCTTTGACTAGTATTTTAGTTTTAAATTTATAAACATGGAAAAACGGAAACTAAGTTTCTTAGATATCTGGAACATGAGTTTTGGATTCTTAGGAATTCAAATGGGTTTTGCTTTGCAAAATGCGAATGCCAGTAGAATATTACAAATTTTTGGGGCTGATGTTCACGAACTTTCTTGGTTTTGGGTAGTAGCACCTTTAACTGGATTAATTGTACAGCCAATTATTGGTCATTATAGTGATAAAACTTGGACCAAGTTAGGAAGGCGTAGGCCATACTTTTTAATAGGAGCTTTACTTGCTGCTACGGGATTAATTTTAATGCCTAATGCAGGAATGTTTACTCAATTTATGCCAGCATTATGGGTTGGAGCAGGAATGCTTATGATTATGGATGCTTCGTTTAATGTTGCTATGGAACCTTTTAGAGCTTTGGTAGCTGATATATTACCTTCAGATCAAAGAACACTTGGTTTTAGTGTTCAAACTATATTAATTGGTGTTGGAGCCGTAATAGGTTCTTGGTTGCCATATGTTTTAACGCATTGGTTTGGAGTGTTAAATGAAACCGTTTCAGGCGAAGTTCCATTAAATTTATTATTGTCATTTATTATAGGAGCATCTGTTTTAGTAGTAAGTATTTTAATAACAGTATTTACAACAAAAGAGTATTCTCCTGAAGAAATGGCGCAATTTGAATCAGAAGAAGCGGTTGTTGAAGAAGAGTCTAGTTTGTTAGATATATTTTCAGATTTTAAGAAAATGCCTCTGACAATGAAACAATTGAGCTCTGTTCAATTTTTCTCGTGGTTTGGTTTGTTTGGTTTGTGGGTGTTTTCTACACCAGCAATTGCACATCACATTTATGGTTTAGGATTAGAAGATCACGGAACTGAATATCAAAATGCAGGAGACTGGGTAGGTGTTTTATTTGGGGTTTACAATGCTGTTTCCGCAGTTTATGCTTTCTTTTTACCTGCCATTGCCAGAAAAATTGGTAGAAAATTAACACATGCAATTTCATTAATTTTTGGAGGATTAGGATTAATTTCTATTTATTTTATGCCAAACGAAAACTGGCTAATCCTTTCTATGTTTGGAATTGGAATTGCTTGGGCAAGTATTTTAGCTATGCCATATGCAATTTTAGCAGGTTCAATTCCAGCTAAAAAAATGGGTGTTTATATGGGGATATTTAACTTTTTTATAGTACTTCCTCAAATATTAAATGCTGTAATTGGTGGGCCAATGGTGAAATATTTATACAACGACAATCCAATTTATGCACTTGTTGTTAGTGGTGTTTCATTGTTAATTGCGGCTGCACTAGTTGTAAAAGTAAAAGACGTAGACGATACAGTAATAATTGAAAATAATATTTAAAATGAAAAAAGAAATCGCTTTTATATTCGATTTAGATGGTGTAATAGTAGATACGGCAAAGTATCATTTTTTAGCTTGGAGAAATTTAGCAAACGAGTTGAGTTTTGAATTTACAGAAAAACATAATGAATTACTAAAAGGTGTTAGCCGTGTTAGATCCTTAGAAATATTATTGAGTATAGGAAATGTAACATTAACCGAAGCGCAAAAACAAACCTATTTAGTAAAAAAAAATACAGAGTATTTGGGGTATGTAAACCAAATGACTGCTGAAGAAATTTTACCAGGAATTAATCAATTATTAGATTTTTTAGATCAAAATAATATAAAATATGCATTGGGTTCAGCAAGTAAAAATGCACCATTAATTTTAGAAAAAGTAGGACTTTACAATAGATTTTCAGCTATTGTAGATGGTAATGATGTGTCAAAAGCAAAACCAGATCCAGAAGTGTTTTTAATTGGTGCTAAAAAATTAAATATGAAACCAGAGAATTGTATAGTAGTAGAAGATGCCATTGCTGGTGTTGAAGCTGCAAACACCGCTAATATGGTAAGTATTGGAATAGGTGATGCTGAATTATTAAAAGAAGCAACTTATATTTTAAACGACACATCTGGTTTTACAACAGATTTTTTACAAAAAATATTGAATTAAGATTATGAATAAGAACTATATTATACCAAACGAGTGGTCAATTATTGAAGATGGTTTTGTAGCAGAAAATGTTGAAGCTTCAGAAAGTTTGTTTAGTATTGGAAACGGATCCATGGGACAACGTGCTAATTTTGAAGAAGATTATTCAGGGAACACATTCCAAGGAAGTTATATTGGTGGAATTTATTATCCAGATAAAACGCGAGTTGGTTGGTGGAAAAATGGCTACCCAGAGTATTTCGCAAAAGTATTAAATGCTCCAAATTGGATTGGAATTCACATTGCTATCAACGGTACTAAGTTTGATTTAAATACGTGTAAAGTTTCAAATTTTAAGCGAGAATTAAATATGAAAGAAGGCTGGTTAGGTCGTTCTTTTAACGCAGAATTAGCTTCAGGAGAAAAAATTGAAGTTACTACAAAACGCTTTGTAAGTATCGATTTTAATGAAACAGGTACTATTGAATACCATATAAAAGCACTTAATTTTTCTGGAGAAATAACTTATGCGCCATATATTGATGCTGGTATAGAAAATGAAGATTCTAATTATGGTGAGTTCTTTTGGGAAATTTTAGAAGTTGTAGAAGGTGAAAATAGTGGTTGTATTCTTTCAAAAACATTAAAAACAGAATTTCATGTTAGTACTGCAATGCAAATTGCGTTAGCGCTTAATAATGAAACAATTTCTGTGTCTCAAGAAACTAAAGTTGAGGATAAAAAATTAACATACACATATAAAGTTAATGTAAATGAAGGTGATGTAGCTACCATTTATAAATATGGAAGTTATGTTAGTTCATTAAATTATAAAAACGAAGATTTAAACGCAGCTTCACTTTCAAATGTTCAAAATGCTGCTGAATTAGGTTTTCAAGAACTTTTAAATGCGCAAATTAAAGCGTGGGCAGCTATATGGAAAACTGCTGATATTGTTATTGAAGGTGACGTAAAAGCACAGCAAGGAATTCGTTTTAATATTTTTCAATTAAATCAAACATATTTAGGTACAGATGCACGCTTAAATATTGGTCCAAAAGGATTTACTGGTGAAAAATACGGTGGAAGTACCTATTGGGATACAGAAGCATATTGTATTCCTTTTTATATGGCTACAAAAGATGATAAAGTTGCTAAAAATTTATTGTTATACCGTTACAATCAATTAGATAAAGCGATTGAAAATGCCGAAAAACTAGGTTTTAAAAACGGAGCAGCCTTGTATCCTATGGTTACAATGAATGGTGAAGAATGCCATAACGAATGGGAAATTACTTTTGAAGAAATTCATAGAAATGGTGCTATGGTTTATGGAATTTACAACTATGTAAATTATACACAAGACTTTGAGTACATTCCCAAAAACGGATTGGAAGTTATGATTGCTATTGCACGTTTTTGGCATCAAAGAGCTAATTTTTCTAAAGCTAAAAACAAGTATGTAATTTTAGGTGTAACTGGTCCTAATGAATACGAAAACAACATCAATAATAATTTTTACACCAATTATTTAGCAAAATGGTGTATAGAATATACAGTAGATTCTTTAAATAGAGTAAAAAAAGAATATGCCGAAGATTTTGAGCGTGTAATTTCAAAAGTTAATTTAACTGCACAAGAAACTTCAGAATGGTTAAAAGTAGCAGATAATATGTATTTTCCTTTTGATGAAGAAAAGCAAATTTATTTACAACAAGATGGTTTTTTAGATAAAGAAATTATTCCTGTAGAAGAGTTACCTAAGTCAGAAAGACCAATCAACCAAAAATGGTCTTGGGATAGGATATTGCGCTCTTGTTATATAAAACAAGCCGATGTATTACAATGTTTTTACTTTTTTGAAAATAAATTTAGCACTAAAGAATTAGAAAAACATTTCGATTTTTATGAACCAATTACAGTTCACGAATCATCATTATCGCCTTGCGTACATTCAATTTTGGCAGCTTCAATAGACAGAATGCCAAAAGCATATGAACAGTATTTGCGTACAGCACGTTTAGATTTAGATGATTACAATCACGAAGTACACGAAGGTTGTCATATTACTAGTATGGCAGGTACTTGGATGTCTGTTGTACAAGGTTTTGGAGGAATGCGTGTTTGGGAAGATGGTGTTTTAGCCTTTAATCCTCAAATTCCTGCTGAATGGAAATCGTACGAGTTTACAATTAATTTTAGAGGAACTATTATTAAAGTTTACAAAAGTCAAACTGAATGTAAATTCTTTAATGAATCTGATGCTGAGGTTACTATGTTGGTTAATGGTAAAGAAATCTCAATTCCTTCAAAAGAAATTGTTGTTGTATAAATTGTTGTTTATTGTTATTCCTGCTCATGCTGGAATTTATATATAGTGAAATTAGAGCGATAACAATCGGGTTTAACAAAATAGGCAAGGCCTATTGTAAACCTAACAGGTTTTAAAACCTGTTAGGTTTTATTGTACATTGAAAAAATAGATTATTGCTTTAGTAGAAATGATATTTGAGCTTATTTAAAAATATTAAAAATGAAAATTAACCGCTTACTTTTACTACTGTTATCTGTTAGCTTAACTTCTTATGCGCAAAAAGTGAAGAGAATTGAACCTCCAAATTGGTGGGTTGGAATGCATCATAATCAAGTTGAACTCTTAGTTTATGGTGATGAAATTGCAACATATACACCTTCAATTAATAATGAGTCTATTTTATTGAAAGAAATAAAAAAAACGGATAATGAAAATTATGTTTTTTTAACAATTGATGTTTCAAATGCACCTGTTGGTTTTTTTAAGATAGACTTCACCAAAAAAGGGAAACGTAATAATTTTAGTGTTGATTACGAACTAAAAGAACGTAAAAAAGATTCTAAATTAAGAAAAGGTTTCGACAGTTCAGATGCTATTTATTTAATTACGCCAGACCGTTTTGCAAATGCAGATCCATCAAACGATATTGTTAAAGGATTGCATGAAACCAAAATTGATAGAAAGCACGATTATGCACGTCATGGTGGCGATATAAAAGGGATTACTGAGCATTTAGATTATATTTCAGATATGGGTTTTACCGCAATATGGTCAACGCCTGTTTTAGAAAATGATATGAAAGAAAGTTCGTACCACGGGTATGCAATTACAGATTTGTACAAACCAGATCCTCGCTTTGGTACAATGGAAGAATATATAGACCTCGCTACAAAATCTAATAAAAAAGGACTTAAATTTATTATGGATCAGGTTGCGAATCATATTGGTATAGAACATTGGTGGATGAAAGATTTGCCTTCAAAAGAATGGATTAATTATCAAAATGAATTTGAAAAAGGTGAGTTAATTGTAACCAATCATAGAAGATCAACAAACCAAGATAATTACGCTTCAAAAAAAGATAAAGATTTAATGAATGCAGGTTGGTTTGTTTCTGCAATGCCAGATTTAAATCAGAAAAATCCATTGGTTGCAAATTATTTAATTCAGAATAGTGTTTGGTGGGTTGAAACGTTAGATTTAGGAGGAATTCGTCAAGATACATATCCTTATCCAGATAAAGATTTTATGAGTAATTGGGCTGGAGCAATTATGGAAGAATATCCAAATTTTAGTATTGTTGGTGAAGAGTGGAGTTTAAATCCTTTATTGGTTGCTTATTGGCAAAAAGGACATATAAATAAAGATGGTTACGAGTCTAATTTAACTTCTACAATGGATTTTCCAATGCAACGCGCTATTGTAGATGCTTTAAATGAAGAGGAACAATGGGATACTGGTTTTGTTAAAATGTACGAAGGTTTGGCAAATGATTTTGTCTATGCAAATCCTAACAACATTATGGTTTTTCCAGATAACCACGATATGAGCCGTATTTTTACACAGTTAAACGAGGATGTTGTAAATACTAAAATGGCTTTAGGTTATGTATTAGCTTTGCCAAGAATTGCACAAATTTATTATGGTACAGAAGTATTGTTAAACGATACTGCAAAACCAGGAGATCACGGTTTAATTAGAACCGATTTTCCTGGAGGCTGGAAAGGAGATAAAGTAAATGCATTTACTGGAAAAGGGCTTTCAAAAGACCAACTAGAAATGCAGTCTTTTATGAAAAAAGTATTGAATTACCGTAAAAACAGTGAAGCAATTCATGCTGGTAAAACGATACATTTTGCGCCAGAAAATGGTGTTTATGTATTGTTTAGATTGTTAGAAAATGAAATTGTAACCGTAATTTTAAATAAAAATGAAAAAGTTATAGAGTTGGATTTAACTCGTTTTGAAGAAATTGGATTACAAGGTAAAACTGTTAAAAATATAATTTCTGATGAAGAATTTAGTTGGGATACATCTTTAAAATTAAATTCAAAAGGAATTACAATTTTAACAACAAAATTTTAGTTACAAAATAATTAGAACGTCAACATGAATTTGTTTCTGGGGGACATAAATACGGGAAATCAGCTTGATGAAATTCTGAAACAAGTTCACTATATCACGTAAAAATATAAAAAACAATTGTTATAGCTGAGTAGGTAGATGTCTAAAAGTTAAATAAGGTTTTTTGTTTGACTGTTTTATAGATTCCTGCCTACGCAGGAATGACACACAAAAATTAAAGTATAATGAAACTACTAAAATTATTTATTTTCTTTTTTGTCTTTTCTACAACAATTTTCTATGCCCAAAACTCAACTAGGAAATTTGAAGGAATTACAAAATATAAAAATTATGTTGAGGTTAGAACCAATGATGGTTTGTATAGATTTCAGCCTTACGGGAACGAAATTATAGAAACATCATTCATTCCAAATGGTGAAACATTCAATCCAAATTCACACGCAGTAGTTTTAAAAACTAAACCTGTTGAAATGAAAATAGTTGAATCATCTAATTTTACTGAAATAAAAATGAAAGATATTTCAGTAAAAATTCAACATGCGTCATTTCAAATTTCATATTACTACGAAGACAATTTTTTAATTTCAGAAAAGAGAGGTTATTTTAAAGCGAAGCACGAACCAATGGATTTGGTAAAAGGTAATATTGTTGCTGAAGAAACAGAAAGTATAGAATTTAATCTTACTCAAGATGAAATTTTATATGGAGGAGGTGCAAGAGCTTTAGGAATGAACCGAAGAGGAAACAGATTGCCCTTATACAACAGAGCACATTATGGTTACGAAACGCATTCAGAATTAATGAATTTTACCATTCCGGTTGTTTATTCTTCAAAAAAGTACGCCATTCATTTTGACAATGCTCCAATTGGATATTTAGATTTTGATAGTAAAGGAGATAATACATTAAGATATGAAACTATTTCGGGTAGAAAAACCTATCAAATTATTGCGGGTGATGATTGGGATGAAGTTGTTGAAAATTATGTAAGTTTAACTGGTTTTCAACCATTAATTCCACGTTGGGCATTGGGTAATTTTTCCAGTAGATTTGGATATCATTCTCAAAAAGAAACTGTTGAAACTATTGAAGAGTTTCAAAAAGAAGAAATTCCAGTAGATGCTATAATTTTAGATCTGTATTGGTTTGGAAAAGAAGTAAAAGGCACAATGGGTAATTTGAAATTCGATAGAGATTCGTTTCCAAATCCTAAAAAAATGGTTGCCGATTTAAAAGAAAAAGGTGTAAAAACCATTTTAATTACCGAGCCATTTGTATTAACAACTTCAAACCGTTGGGATGAAGCTGTTGAAAAAGATATTTTAGGAAAAACCAAAGATGGAAAACCATATACCTACGATTTCTATTTTGGAAACACCGGAATTATAGATATTTTTAGTGAAAAAGGAAATGATTGGTTTTGGAATATTTACAAAGATTTAAAAAGCTATGGTGTTGAAGGTTGGTGGGGAGATCTAGGCGAGCCAGAAGTACATCCGTCAGATTTATTACACCATACGGGAACAGCCGATGAGGTTCATAATATTTATGGTAGCGAATGGGCAAAATTAATTGCAAAAGGCTACGAAAAAGAATTCCCAAATGAACGTCCATTTATTTTAATGAGAGCTGGTTATTCAGGAGCTCAACGTTACGGAATGATTCCTTGGTCTGGTGATGTAAACAGAACTTGGGGAGGATTAAAGCCACAAATGGAAATTTCATTACAAATGGGAATGCAGGGTTTAGCATATATGCATTCCGATTTAGGTGGATTTGCAGGTGATAATTTAGATGATGAATTGTACACACGTTGGTTACAATACGGTGTTTTTCAACCAATTTATCGTCCACATGCACAAGAAGATGTACCTTCAGAACCAGTTTTTAGAGAACCAAAAACAAAAGCATTGGCAAAAAAATCTATTGAGTTGCGATATAGTTTGTTACCTTATAATTACAATTTAGCTTTTAAAAATAGTCAAAAAGGAAGCTTATTAATGAAACCATTATTTTTTGAAGATGAGAATTTAAAAGAAGTCGATAAAACTTATTTATGGGGAGATTCATTTTTGGTGAGTCCAGTAGTTTCTGCAGGAATTCAATCTCAAGAAGTAGTGTTTCCAAAAGGCTCTAATTGGTATAATTTTTATACCGATGAAAAAATTGAAGGAGGTCAAACAAAAATGGTACAATTAGAAGAGGAAAGCATTCCAACTTACATTAGTGGTGGTGCTTTTATTCCAATGATTGAATCAGTTCAAAATACTTCAAATTATAATTTAAACACGTTCGATTTACATTTTTATTATGATGAAAGTGTAGATAATACTGAATATGATTTATACAATGATGATGGAGCTACAAAAGATGCTTTTGAAAAAGGAATGTATGAAATTTTAACGTTTGAAGCGGAACAAGAAAAACGTTGGTTTAACATAGATTTTGAAGCAGAAACAGGAAGTGAATTTCAAACTTCAATAAAAAATATAAATTTAATTATCCATAACGTTACTAAATTTCCTAAAAAAGTGAAGTTAGGTAAAAAACGTATAAAAAACGGTGGTTATAATTCAAAAAATAATACAGTAATTATTCCTATAACTTGGAATACTTCAAAAGAATTTGAATTAAAAATAAAATTTTAGAAATGAAAAAATATAGTTTTCTTTTAATCGTATGTATTACATTATTTAGTTGTAAAGAAAAAACAGATTCTACAGTAAAAATATCAGATAATGCTGTTCCTTTTGTTTGGGAAAATGCCAATATCTATTTTATGCTAACAGATCGTTTTAACAATGGAGATCCTTCAAACGATATTAATTTTGAAAGAACTGAAAAAGCGGCAAAATTACGTGGTTTTAAAGGAGGAGATATAAAAGGAGTAATTGCAAAAATTGAAGCAGGTTATTTTAACGATTTAGGTGTAAATGCTATTTGGATGACACCAATTGTTGAGCAAATTCACGGAGCAGTTGATGAAGGAACGGGACTTTCTTATGGCTTTCACGGTTATTGGGCTAGCGATTGGACAGCTTTAGATCCAAATTTTGGAACTAAAGAAGATTTAAAAAAGTTGGTTGCAATTGCTCATAAAAACGGAATTCGAATAATTTTAGATGCTGTAATCAACCATACAGGGCCTGTTACAGAAAAAGATGCTGTTTTTCCTAAAAATTGGGTAAGAACAGAGCCACAATGTACTTATGAAGATTACGCGTCTACGGTAAGCTGCACTTTGGTTAAAAATTTACCAGACATTAGAACTGAAAGTACTGAAAATGTTGAATTACCAAAGCAGTTGGTTGAAAAGTGGAAAGCTGAAGGACGCTACGAGCAAGAAGTAAAAGAATTAGATGCTTTTTTTGCTAAAACAGGATATCCGAGAGCTCCAAAATATTATATTATGAAATGGCTTTCAGATTATATTACAGAATTTGGAATTGATGGTTATAGAGCAGATACGGTGAAGCATACAGAAGAAAATGTTTGGCAAGATTTTAAATCGGTTTGCGATGTCGCTTTTGCCGAGTTTAAACAAAATAACCCTGAAAAAGTGTTAGACGATAACAGCTTTTATTTAGTAGGTGAGATATATAATTATGGAATTTCAGGTGGTAAATATTTTGATTTTGGAGATAAAAAAGTCAATTATTTTGATGATAAATTTTCTAGTCAAATTAATTTTGAATTTAAGTGGAATGCAGCGCAAAATACTTATGAAGAATTGTTTTCTAGGTATGATAGTATTCTAAATAATGAGTTAGATGGTTTTGGTATTTTAAATTATGTGAGTTCTCATGACGATGGGCAGCCATTTGATAAAGAGCGTACAAAACCTTTTGAATCTGCTACTAAATTAATATTATGTCCTGGCGCTGCTCAAATATATTATGGAGATGAAATAGCTAGAGAATTAGTTGTAGAAGGAGCAAATGGAGATGCAAACTTACGATCATTAATGAATTGGGATAAAATTGAAAATGATGCAAAAACTCAAGAGATTTTAACGCATTGGCAAAAATTAGGAAAGTTTAGAGCGAAACACCCAAGTGTTGGAGCAGGAGTTCATAAAATGATTTCAGAAGCACCTTATGTTTTTATGCGTACGTATAAGAATGAAGATTATACAGATAAGGTAATTGTCGGTTTAGAGCATCCAATTGGTAAAAAAGAAATTTTAGTAGAAGGGGTGTTTGAAGATGGAACGATACTTAAAGATGCATATTCTGGAAAAACAACAGAAGTAACTAATGGTTTGGCAACTTTTGAATCTGAACACACAATAGTATTGTTAGAGGAAAAAGTTTAGAATGACGTAACCATTGTTGGCGCTCGTTTGCAACGAGTGTTATAGAAAAATATGAATAGCACTTGTTACAAACGATAGCTAGCCCTATTGTTGGGGTTCGTTTACAATGAGTGTTATAAAGAAATATGGGTAGCACTCGTTGCAAACGATAGCTAGTTATTAGCTAAGCAGATGAGCGCTAGTGATTATATATTTAAAATGATAAAATAAAAAGTTTAATAAAATGAAATATTTAAAATTTACACTTGTATTGTTAAGTATCACACTTTTTTCGTGTTCGCAAAAACAACAAACAACTGTTAGTTCTCCAGATAAAAATATACTAGTTGAATTTTCAGTATCTGAAACAGGAGAACCAAGTTATAAAATTTTATATAAAAATAATGATGTTATAAAAACATCAACTTTAGGCTTTGATTTTGCTAGAGAAATGGCTTTAAAAGATAATTTTGAAATTATAAATACAACAAGTTCAAATTTTAATGAAACTTGGCAAATGCCTTGGGGAGAGCAATTAGATGTTGTAAATAATTACAAACAGTTAAAAATAGAGTTACAAGAATCTTCAAAATTAAAAAGAAAATTAAACATTGTTTTTAGAGTGTATAATGATGGTGTTGGTTTTAGATATGAATTTCCAGAACAAAAATACCTTTCAGAAGTTTTAATTACCGAAGAAAATACCGAATTTAATCTTACAGGAAATCATAAAGTTTGGTGGATTCCAGGCGATTGGGATATTTACGAACACTTGTATAATACTACAAAATTTAGTGAAATTGATGCCAAGAAATTTGCTAATCACGAAAATTTAGCACAAACTGCAATTCCTAATAATGCCGTAAATACACCAGTAACTATGAAAACTGAAAGCGGCTTACATTTAAGTTTTCATGAAGCTAGTTTGGTAGATTATTCGGGTATGACATTAGAGGTAAATCCTCAAAATTTTACAATGAAGAGTGTATTGGTTGGTTCAGAAAACACTTCATATAAAGTAAAACAAAAAGTACCTTTTAATACACCTTGGAGAACTATTCAAATTGCTGAAGAAGCAAAAGACTTAATCGCTTCTAATTTAATTGTAAATTTAAATGAACCCAATAAGTTAGGAGATGTTTCTTGGTTTAAACCTACAAAATATACGGGTATTTGGTGGGAAATGCATTTAGGGAAATCGAGTTGGGATATGGCTTCAGGAAAACACGGAGCAACAACAGAAAATGCAAAAGCTTTTATAGATTTTTCAGCAAAAAATAATATTGGAGCTGTTTTGGTTGAAGGTTGGAATACTGGCTGGGAGCATTGGATTGGTTTTGAAGATAGAGAAGGCGTTTTTGATTTTGTAACTCCATATTCAGATTACGATTTACAAGAAGTTGTACGTTACGGAAAAGAGAAAGGTGTTGAAATAATAATGCATCACGAAACTTCTGCTGCAACTGAGACTTATGAAAAACAGCAGGATACTGCTTATGCTTTAATGAAAAGTTTAGGAATTCATTCTGTAAAAACAGGTTATGTTGGTAAAATATTGCCAAAAGGAGAGTTTCATCACGGTCAGTATATGGTAAATCAGTACAATAATGCTGTTATAAAAGCCGCCAAATATCAGGTAGCAATAAATGCACATGAGCCAATTAAGGCTACAGGTTTACGAAGAACATATCCAAATACTATTTCTAGAGAAGGTTTACGCGGACAAGAATTTAATGCTTGGGCTAGTGATGGTGGAAATCCACCAGAGCATTTGCCAATAGTAGCTTTTACAAGAATGTTAGCTGGTCCAATTGATTATACTCCTGGAATTTTTGATATTAAATTTAACCAGTGGAAAGAGGATAATCAAGTTAATACCACCATTGCGCAACAATTGGCATTGTATGTTGTAATTTATAGTCCAGTGCAAATGGCTGCGGATTTAATTGAAAATTATGAAGGAAATCCAGCGTTACAATTTATTAAAGATGTGGGTGTAGATTGGCAAGAAACAAAAGTATTAAATGGTGAAGTTGGTGATTTTGTCACCATAGCACGTAAAGAACGTACTTCAGATAATTGGTTTGTTGGTGGAATTACCGATGAAAACTCTAGAGAAATGACAATTGATTTTAGTTTTTTAGATAAAGGAATTTACGAAGCAACAATTTATGAAGATGGGAAAAATGCACATTGGAATGACAATCCAACCGATTTAAACATTAGAAAAATTGAGGTTACTAACCAATCAAAAGAAACATTAAAACTTGCAGCAGGAGGTGGTTTTGCAATTAGTTTGATTAAAAAATAAGTCTGATTTGTCATTCCTGTCTAGTCACTAAGTGTGGTTGCTGAGCGGAGTCGAAGTGCAGGCAGGAATTTATAACCAAAAACAATTAGTATCAATATGAAAACAAAATATTTAAGTGTAATTACTACGTTAATTCTTATTTTTGTGGCTTGTAATGAAGAAAAAAAAGAATCAAAGACAATTATGAAGGAACAAAAGGCTCATAAAGAGGTAGTATATCAGGTTTTTACACGTTTATTTGGAAACACAAATACAACCAACAAATCTTGGGGAACCATTGAAGAAAATGGTGTTGGTAAATTTAACGATTTTACAGAAAAAGCACTTCAAGAAATTAAAGATTTAGGAGTTACATACATTTGGTATACAGGTGTTCCGCATCACGATGTAATTAGAGATTATACAGAATTTGGAATTTCAAATGATGATCCAGATATTGTAAAAGGGCGAGCAGGCTCTCCGTATGCTGTTAAAGATTATTACAATGTAAATCCAGATTTAGCAGAAAATGTTGAAAATAGATTAGAAGAGTTCGAGGCTTTGATTGAGCGTACTCATAAACAAGGAATGAAAGTATTAATTGATATAGTTCCTAATCATGTGGCTCGTAATTATGAGGGTAAATCTACTCCAGAAGGTGCTGAACCATTTGGTGCAAGTGATGATACAACAAAACAATATGATGTAAACAATAACTTTTATTACAATCCAGGTGAAGCTTTTCAAGTTCCAGAATGGAGAGATGGATATTTGCCTTTAGGAGGTGAAAATCATCCGTTAGCAAATGGTAAATTTGATGAAAATCCAGCTAAATGGACTGGTAATGGCTCTAGAGCTTCACGTCCAGATGTAAATGATTGGTATGAAACGGTGAAAATAAATTATGGTGTAAGTCCTGATGGAAGAAAAGATTTTGCTGAATTGCCAGAAGGTTTTGAGAATGAAGATTACAAAGCACATTTTGAATTTTGGAAAGATAAAACGGTACCTAGTTCTTGGATAAAATTTAGAAATATTGCGTTGTATTGGACCGCAAAAGGAGTTGATGGCTTTAGATATGATATGGCAGAAATGGTTCCTGTGGAATTTTGGAGCTTTATGAATTCAGCTATAAAAATGGTGAATCCAGATGCTTTTTTATTAGCAGAAGTTTACAATCCAGATATGTATAGAAGTTATATACATAAAGGTAAAATGGATTATTTGTACGATAAAGTTGCGTTGTATGATACTATAAAAAATATTATGCAAGGTCACGGTTGGACAGATCATATTACTGGAATTCAAGATTATAAAGCAGATATTGAGCATAATATGTTGCATTTTTTAGAAAATCATGACGAACAACGTATTGCAAGTCCAGATTTTGCAGGTTCAGCTGAAAAAGGAAAGCCAGCAATGGTAGTTTCAGCAACAATAAGCACATCACCAACAATGATTTATTTTGGACAAGAAGTAGGTGAGCCAGGAGCAGAAAATGCAGGTTTTGGATCACCAACAAGAACTTCAATTTTTGATTATGTAGGTGTGCCTACACATCAACGTTGGATGAATAATAGTAAATTTGATGGAGGAAGCTCTACTTTAGAAGAAAAAGAGTTAAGAGACTTTTACAAACGTTTATTAAACTTTACAATAAATAGTGAAGCATTAATGGGCGAATACGCTGAAATTCATCATTACAATAGACAAAATTTAGATAATTATACCCGTAAAATATTTTCATTTGTACGTTGGAATGAAAATGAGAAATTATTAATAATTTCTAATTTTGATGATTTGGTAAACTATGATTTAGATTTACAAATACCTTCAGAAATAATAAAAAAATGGAGCTTAGAAGATGGTACTTATGTTTTGGAGGATCAATTGTATAAAACAACAAAAACTAAATTAATTGTTGAAAACGGTATTGGAACAACTAATATTAAATTAGATACTTTAAATTCATTTATTTTTAAATTAATAGAATAGGTTTAGGTGTTAGATTGAGTTTGTATTCAACCTCTCATCAAACAGCCAATTAATCATAATTTATAATTTGTATTTATAAATCCATTCAATGCATTTTTATTGAATGGATTTGCCGTGTAAAAGAAGTATTTTTTTACTTTTTAAAAAGTTTCTTTAAAGCTATAAAATAAAATATTTTTTAAAAGAATTGAGTATCAAAAATATTTTAATTATTTTTACTGTAAATATCTGAGGATAAGAATATTAAAATTTCAAGATTAGGCGTTGAAACCCTTGATTTACAGAGGAATATAGCGAAATCGTTTTAGTGAAAAAAAAACGGTTTTGTAGGATAAAATTCCATTTCAAAGTACCTTTGGTAAATTAATTTTAACCTATGAATGAACCAATAAATAAGATAGCAGTTTTAACGTCTGGAGGGGATGCTCCTGGAATGAATGCTGCCATACGAGCTGTAGTTAGAGCTTGTACGTATTACAGAGTAGATTGTGTTGGTGTCTATAGAGGATACCAAGGACTAATTGATGCAGACTTTGAAGAGTTATCGTCTAGACATGTTAGTAATATTATTAACAAAGGAGGTACTATTTTAAAATCTGCACGATGTAAAGAATTTAAAACAGAAGAAGGTAGGCAAAAAGCTTATGACAATTTAAAAGAAGCAGGTGTTGGAGCGCTTGTTATTATCGGTGGTGATGGAACTTTTACTGGAGGATTAAAATTTATACAAGAATTTAACTTTCCTGTTATTGGTATTCCTGGTACTATTGATAATGATATATATGGTTCTGATAAAACTATTGGTTACGATACTGCATTAAATACTGTGGTAGAAGTTATTGATAAAATTAGAGACACTGCAAGTTCTCATAATAGATTATTTTTTATTGAAGTTATGGGGCGTGATGCTGGTTTTATAGCATTAAATACAGGAATTGGAGCTGGAGCTGAAGAAATTTTAATTCCAGAGAAAGATTTAGGCCTAGACAGGCTAGTTGAATCGCTTAGAGGAAGTAGAGAAAGAGGTAAAACCTCAAGTATTGTTGTAGTTTCTGAAGGAGATAAAATTGGTAAAAATGTATTTGAATTAGGAGATCATATTAAAGAAATTTTCCCTGATTATGATATTAGAGTTTCTGTTTTAGGGCATATGCAAAGAGGAGGAAGCCCTAGTTGTTCAGATAGAGTATTAGCAAGTAGATTAGGTGTAGCAGCAGTAGAACATTTATTAGATAGATCATCTGGTGTTATGGTTGGTATTACAAATAATCAAGTTACTACAGTTGGTCTTAACAAGGCTATTAAAATGAATAACGATATAGATAAAGAATTATTAAAAGTTGCTGAAATAACTTCAGTATAAATTATAGATTAATAGATAAAAACAATAAATATGTCAACAATTAAAATTGGAATTAACGGATTTGGTAGAATCGGTAGATTAGCTTTTAGAGTAGCTGCTAGTAGACCAAATGTACAAGTTGTAGGAATTAACGATTTACTAGCTGTAGATCACTTAGCGTACTTATTAAAGTATGACTCAGTTCACGGTCAATTTGACGGAACTATCGATGTAAAAGATGGTAAATTAGTTGTAAACGGAAATGAAATTAGAATTACTGCTGAACGTAATCCAGAAGATTTAAAATGGGATGAAGTAGGTGCTGATGTAGTTTTAGACTGTACAGGTATCTTTACAAACTTAGAAGGAGCTGGAAAACACATTAAAGCAGGAGCTAAAAAAGTAGCTATTTCTGCACCATCTGCAGACGCACCAATGTTTGTAATGGGTGTAAACAATGATAAAATTACAGCTGCTGATACTATTGTATCTAATGCTTCTTGTACTACAAACTGTTTAGCTCCAATAGCTAAAGTATTAAACGATAACTTCGGAATTGTTGAAGGATTAATGACTACAGTACACGCTGCAACTGCAACACAATTTACTGTTGATGGTCCATCTAGAAAAGATTTCAGATTAGGTCGTGCTTCATTAAATAACATTGTACCTGCATCTACAGGAGCAGCAAAAGCTGTTGGAAAAGTAATTCCAGAATTAAACGGAAAATTAACAGGTATGGCATTTAGAGTACCAACTGTTGATGTATCTGTAGTAGATTTAACTTGTCGTTTAGAAAAAGGAGTTCCTTTTGAAGAAGTAAAAGCCGCAATTAAAAAAGCTTCAGAAAACGAATTAAAAGGTGTTTTAGGATACACTGAAGAAGGTGTTGTTTCTCAAGATTTTGTTTCTGAATCTAAAACTTCAACATTTGATGCTAATGCAAGTATTGGATTAAATGATAATTTTGTAAAAATTATTTCTTGGTATGATAATGAATATGGTTATTCAACTAAATTAGTTGATTTAGCTGAATACATTAATGCTGTTAAATAATAAGTTATATTCATAGTTAAATTCATAAAAAATGATTCTAATAGCTGATGGAGGTTCAACAAAAGCCGATTGGATTTTATTGGACGATAAAGGAGTGGTTGTGCTTAAAACTAGAACTGCAGGTTTAAATCCTGCCGTTTTTCCAGGTGATTTATTGCAAGAACGTATAGAAGAAAATGAGGATTTTCAATTTCATAAAGAGAAAATTACACATGTGTATTTCTATGGGGCTGGTTGTGGAACAAAAAAACCAACTGCATTATTAAAGTCAATATTTGAATCATTTTTTATTAATGCAATAGTAGAGGTTAAAGAAGATACATATGCGGCAACGTATGCTGTAACAACTGAACCTGGTATTGTATGTATTTTAGGAACCGGATCAAACAGTAGTTATTTTGACGGTAAAGACGTTGTTAATGGCGTTCCTTCTTTAGGCTTTATTTTAATGGATGAAGCAAGTGGTAATTATTTTGGAAAAAGGTTAATTAGAGACTATTATTACAAAAGAATGCCTAAAAGAAGTGCTAAGAAATTTGAAAGTCAGTTTGATGTAGATCCTGATGTAATAAAAAGAAATGTATATAAGGAAACCAACCCTAATACTTATTTAGCGCATTTTGCAGAGTTTATTTTTAGAAATGAACGTACTGCTTATACAGATAAAGTACTTGAAAAAGGAATTAATGTTTTCTTTAAAACTAGAGTGCTTACTTATAAACAAGTAAAGGATGTTCCTGTACATTTTGTAGGTTCTATTGCATTTTTCTCTAAAGATGTTATTGAAAAAGTAGCAAAAAAACACAATGTTAAGCTTGGTACTATTTTAAGAAGACCAATTGATGGTTTAATTGAATATCATAGAGAAAAATTAAAATTAGAAGAGGTTTAAAACTCTTTCTAAAGCCATACCTCTAGAACCTTTAATTAATAAAGAGGTATTTTTTAAATTTAAATCTTTATTTGAAGTTTCAAAATCTTCAAAACAAGTATATGTTAAAGCATTTTTTGCAATTATTGTAGAAAATGCTTTTCCTATTAATATAAGTTTGTCAAAATTTAAGGAATTAGCATAATCAGCAATTTGCTGGTGTTCTTTAGTGCTTGTTTCTCCTAATTCAAACATATCTCCTAAAATAACAACTTTTTGACTGTCTTTTAATAAACTAAAATTTTCTAATGCAGCTTTCATGCTACTTGGATTTGCATTGTATGCGTCTAAAATTATTTTTAGACTTCCTTTGTTTATTATTTGAGATCTGTTATTAGTTGGTTCATAATTTTCAATAGCATCTTTAATATCTTTTAATGGAACTTTAAAATAATTACCTATTGCAATGGCAGCAGAGATATTATTAAAATTGTATTTTCCAATTAATTTGCTTTGAATATTTGTGTTTTGAAATTGGACTTTAACAAAAGGGTTTACTTCAATAAATTTAATTTTTGAATTATTAAAGATAACAGAGTTAATGTTTTTAGATTGTTTTAATTGCTCAGTATCATCTGAGTTGATAAAGGCAGTTTCTTTTGTTTCTTTTAAAAAATTGTATAATTCAGATTTTGCTTTAATAACACCTTCAATACTTCCAAAACCCTCTAAATGTGCTTTTCCAAAATTGGTGATTAATCCAAAATTTGGTTTTACAATATGGCATAAAAAATTAATTTCATTTAAATGGTTAGCTCCCATTTCAATAATTCCAATTTCTGTAGTAGGTTGAATTGTTAACAGTGTTAATGGTACTCCTATATGATTGTTGAGGTTACCGGTTGTAGCAGTGGTTTTATATTTTTTTGATAAAACACAATTAATAAGTTCTTTAGTTGTTGTTTTTCCGTTACTTCCTGTTAAAGAAATTATTGGTATACGTAATTGTTCTCTATGGTATTTAGCTAATTTTTGAAGTGTTTCTAAAACATTGTCAACTAATATTGTGTTTGAATTGTTTTGATATTCTTTTTCGTCAATTACGGCATATGATGCGCCGCTGTTAAGTGCTTCTTTAGCAAATTTATTTCCGTTAAAATTAGCTCCTTTTAATGCGAAAAAAATACTTCCTTTTCTAATATTTCTGGTATCTGTATCTACTAAATAGCTTTGGGTATATAAGCTGTATAATTGTTCAATTTTCATAAGTATAAAATATTTATTTTATCTACAATAAACGTTTTAATAAGTATATTTTAATTTTATAAAATTAATTAAATTTAATGTATGAATTGATAAATTTATGTATAAAAAAAACCTCATTGAAACTTCAATGAGGTTTGTGTTTTATTTAAATAATTTTAATATCTAACTTTTGTTGAAGTAGGAGTTCTACTTTTAAAGTTCATAGGTCCAATTTTATCAGTTACACATCTAAAACCAATATAGTTTGTAGCCATATATTCTGGTAAATATCTTCTTTGAGATGGATCTAACCAATATTCTCTATCTCTCCAAGAACCTCCTTTATAAACTCGAGTTTTATTACTAATTAATGTATTTCTTTTTTCTGTATCGTATTGTTGTTTTATTAAGCCACTTTCACCAATTTCTCTTGGTTTAATAGGGGAATTATACATACGAGGTTTCACATCTAAATCATCTTCATCTTTATCATAAAATTTTGTTGAAGCTAAATCACCATCTCTAACATCTACATTATATGCTTTTTCATAATTATTTCTCATGTAGGCATCTTGTCTTGTAATAGGAACCGTTTTTATACTACCTGGAATGTTTTTAGGAGTAATTCTACCATTATCTAACGTATCATACTCAATAGAAGAATCATCTGCAATAACAACTTTACCTTCAGAGTCTATCATTTTTTTTGTAAAAATGTTACCTCTATAGTAATTAAAGTCATTAGCATCATTATCTATTATTGGTCTGTATACATCAGCAACCCATTCTGCTACATTACCAGACATATCATATAATCCGAAAGCATTTGGTTCGTATGATTTTACTTGGATAGTAATATCTGCTCCATCATTACTCCACCCAGGAACACCACTATAATCACCTTTACCTTGTTTAAAATTAGCAAGTTGATCACCCATATAGCGTTTAGATTTGTTTCGGGTGTATTTACCGCTCCAAGCATATTTTTTTCTACCTCTAATATTGTTGTATTCTCTGTTTTCAACAATAGCTTTAGCTGCATATTCCCATTCTACTTCAGTTGGAAGTCTAAATTTAGCAGCTAATATTCCGTCAGAAACTTTTACTTGTCTTCCTGTAAATGAACCTCTAGCAGGTTTAGGATCTCCTTTTTTTCTTGGAGTATAATCAGGTAATCCTTTTTTATAAATTGTAGAATCACCATCAAACATTGCATATGGGTTTTGTAAATAAGTGTCAGTATCAAAATGATTTTTACCTTTTACTTCAAGAGAGTCTAATTCATATAAAGATTTTAAAACACCTTTATCCATTAATATTTTTTCATTAACTCTATTTGTTCTCCAATTACAATATTGGTTAGCTTGCACCCAACTTACTCCAACTACAGGATAATCTGCATACCCCGGATGTCTTAAATAATTTTCTGTAAGTAATTCGTTAAAACCTAAAACATCTCTCCAAACAAGTGTGTCAGGAACAACAGATTGGTAAATATGTTCATAATTTAAATCATTTGGAGGAAATACTTTTTCCATCCAATTTAAATAAAATACATATTCAGAATTTGTTACTTCTGTTTCATCCATATAAAACGAACGAACTTGTTGTTTAACGGGAGTTGTATTCCAATCAAATAAAACATCATCTTGAACTTGTCCCATTGTAAAACTACCTCCTTCAATCAAAACCATTCCTGGAGGGGCTTCTTGTCCAGCATAACTTGATTTAGAATCGTAAAATCCAACAGCACTTTTTTCTTGAGCACTCCATCCAGTAAGTCCAGAGGATTTTCTTTTGTGACAACTAACCAAAGAAATTCCTATAGCTAGACAGATTATTGCTTTATAATTTATTTTAATAACATTAAAGTTCATACAAAACTTAATTAGGGTTTTAAGTGTTGCAATTTACATTAAATAAATTTTTTTGCAACAAATTTTTTGATTATGTTTTTTATAACGATTGTTTTTGTTCTTTATTATATGTAATGTTGTATAATATTTGACTAAAATCCCAAATTCAGTACGTTTTTACATAATGAAGCATTCTACAAATATTCTATTTCTCTTTTTTTTTGTTGTTGGTAATTTTTTATTTGCACAACAAACAGAAACTAAAACATATAAATTAAACTGGTTAGATAATGTTGATTTTGAGATTAATAAAGATTTAATACTAAAAACAAGTTTAATAGAAAATAATTTTTTAAATGAAAATTTTAATCCAACTTTTGAAGATAGTTGGACGGTAAATTCAAACAGTATAATAACCGATTTTTCAGTTACAAATGTTGTTTATGAAACTGTAAATGAAAACAATTCATATACTTTAAACGCTATTAATAGCGCTATTGCTATCGATTTAAATATTGTAAAAGCAAAAAATACAACTTTAGCTGTTTTAAATTTAGACCCTTTGGTAAAAAATAACAATCAAATAAAGCGTATTGTATCTTTTGATTTAGAATATACAACAGCATCAGCTAAGCAAAGTTTGAAAAAAAACACAACTGTTAAAAATTCAGTATTAGCAGAAGGAACTTGGTTTAAATTTGCTGTAAATAAAACGGGTGTTTATAAAATTGATAAAGAGTTTTTACAAAAATTAGGGATAGATGTAAATACAATTAATCCCAAAAATATTCGTATTTATGGTAATGGAGGCGCAATGCTTCCTTTAAAAAATAGTGATTTTAGATATGATGGATTGCAAGAAAATGCAATTTTTGTTGATGGAGAAAGCGATGGTAGTTTTGACGATAATGATTCTATTTTATTTTATGCTACCGGACCGCATTCTTGGGAATATGGGACAAATCCCAGTTTAACTACGTTACGACACAATTTTAATATTTATTCTGATGAGGCTTATTATTTTTTAACTATTGGCTCTTCAGAAGGTAAAAGAATTACCAAACAAACACCAATTTCGGCTTCAAGTACTGCAACAATAACAAATTTTGACGATTTTGTATTTTATGAAAAAGACGAAGTTAATTTATTTGCTATTGGACAACAATGGTTTGGAGATGCTTTTAATATTGAAAATACTCGAACATATTCAATTCCTTTTGAAGAAATAGACAGTTCGGAGCCTGTTAATATTAGGGTTAGAGGAGTAGTAGCTTCATCTATAGCTACAACTATGGATGTTCAAATTAATAATAAAAATGTATTTGAAATAAATTATAGTGCTTTGTCGGGTTCTAATAGTGCTGTAGCGAATGAAAACTTTGGAAATGTATCAGTTTCAGGAGATTTATTAGATGTAACTATAAATTATAATAATAATGGTAATCCTTCTGCAGATGCATATTTAGACTATATTGAAATACTTGGTAAAAGGAAGTTAATAGCTAAAGATAAGCAGTTTGTATTTAGAAACTTTAATGTTTTAAGCACCCCAGATGTACAAGAAATTTCAATTGAAAATGCATCCAATATTAAATGGGTGTGGGATGTTTCTAATCCAATAAATCCACAAATAATAGAAAATCAATCTTTAACCACAAACTTTAATTTTAAAGTAAATGGAGGTCAATTATTAGAATATGTTTTGATACCTGAAAATGATTTCTTTACACCACAATTGTTAGAATTTAGTACCGTTGAAAATCAGAATTTACATAGTTTAAAAGATATTGATTATTTAATTATTACTCAAGATTATTTAATGGATCAAGCACAAAGATTGGCAGATTATCATTCAAATAATTCAGGATTAACAACTAAAGTAATACGTTTAGACCAAATATATAATGAATTTTCGTCAGGATCTCCAGATGTAGCAGCAATTAGAGACTTTGTAAAGCATCTTTACGATAATGCAACTACAAATCAAATTAAATATGTCTGTTTGTTTGGAGATGCATCTTATGATTATAAAGATAGGATAGAAGGAAATAATAATATAGTGCCAGCTTTCGAATCTTTTAATAGTTTTAGTTTAGCTTCGTCATATGTAACAGATGATTTTTACGGGATGATGGATGCAGATGAAGGATTGTTAAATTCTTACGAAAGGCAAGATGTTGCAACAGGAAGAATACCAGTTTCGGATATATTGCAAGCACAACAAGTAGTAGATAAATTATTAGATTATTATAGCGTAGCATCTTTTGGAGATTGGCGTACTAATATTACTTTAATAGCTGATGATATTGATAGTAGTGGTGAAGAAATTTTGCAATCTAATATGGATGAAATAGCTACAACTATTGAAGCTAATAAACCAGTTTTTAATTTAAAAAAAATATATTTAGATGCCTATTTTCAAGAAACAGCAGCTTCTGGATCTACCTATCCAACTGTAAATTTAGATATTGTAAATCAGATAGATAAAGGTACTTTATTGGTAGATTATTTTGGACATGGAGGAGAAGATGGTTGGGCTAGTGAAGGGATTTTTCGCTTGCCAGAAATACAAAGTCTTGAAAATAAATTTAAATTACCATTATTTATAACAGTTACCTGTGATTTTTCGAGGTTTGATAATCCATTAAGAAAAACAGCGGGAGAATATTTATTTTGGGCAGAAAATTATGGAGCAAGTTCATTAATTTCAACAACCAGGGAAATTTATATAAGTGTAGGACAAGCTTTAAATGAAAGATTAATAGAACCTCTATTAAATTTTAATAATGAAAATTTGTCAATTGCTGAAACTTTAATGGACGTTAAAAATCAGTTTTCAACTACACAACGTTTTTTTATATACAATTTTGGAGATCCTGCAATGCATTTAAGTGTTCCAGAACCTTCAATTAAATTATCTACAATAAACAATAAAGATATTTCACAATCTTTAGATACCATAAAAGCACTATCGTATATCCAATTTGAAGGAGATGTTTTAGATATTAATGATAATTTATTGGAAGATTTTACGGGTGAAATAGACGTAACAGTTTATGATAAAGTAATTGATAAAACTACATTAGATAACGATAATAAAAATATTACAATGGAATTTGATGTAAGAGATAGTAAAATTTTTAAAGGAAGCTCTAAAGTAGAAAATGGAAAATTTACATTTGATTTTGTTGCTCCAAAAGATTTAAAAGTCGCTTACGGAAAAGGGAAACTTAGCTTTTACGCATCTAACAATATAATAGATAAAGCAGGTTATAATATTGATATAACTGTAGGAGGGATTAATGAAAATGCTCCAGAAGACAATACAGGACCCACCATACAACTTTATATGAATGATTTAAACTTTGTTGATGGTGGCACAACAGATAGTTCTCCTGTTTTTATTGCAGTTTTAGAAGATGAAAACGGAATTAATACTTCTATTACAGCTGTAGACCACGATATAGTTGCTATTTTAGATAATGATCAGTCTAACCCAATAATTTTAAATGATTATTATCAAACAGATTTAGATACTTATAAAAAAGGAAAAGTAACTTATACTTTTAGAGATCTTTCATCTGGAATGCACACAATTACGTTAAAAGCTTGGGATACTTACAATAATTTATCAGAGTCTACGTTTAATTTTACTGTTGTTGATAATAGTGATTTAGTTTTGAGCAATGTATTAAATTATCCAAATCCATTTGTTAATTATACAGAATTTTGGTTCAATCATAACAAACCAAATGAACAATTAAATGTACAACTTCAAATTTTTACAGTTTCTGGAAAATTGGTAAAAACAATAACAGAAATAGTTCAAACAGAAGGTAATTTGTCTAGAACAATAGTTTGGGATGGTTTAGATGATTTTGGAGCAAAAATAGGTAAAGGAGTTTATGTTTATAAATTAAAAGTAACATCAATTAATTCAAATACATCTGCTCAAAAAATTGAAAAATTAGTAATATTGCAATAACAATTTAATTCAATTATTAAATTAATATTAATGAAAAAAATAATTTTAGTCACCCTCACTGTTTTATTTGCTTTTTCAAGTAATGCACAAGAAGATTCAAATCCAATTACAACAGCAGCACCTTTTTTGTTAATAGCACCAGATGCTAGAGCAGGAGGTATGGGAGATATTGGTGTTGCAACTTCTCCAGACTCAAATTCACAACATTGGAATGCTTCTAAATATGCGTTTATGAGATCTCAATTTAGTGTAGGAATTACTTATACACCTTGGCTAAGAGAGCTAACAAATGATGTGTTTTTAGGAGGTTTTACTTTTGCAAATAGAATTGATGAAAGAAGCGCTTGGGCTGCAAGTCTAAAATATTTTAATTTAGGTCAAATAGATCTAACAGATATCAATGGAGCTCCTGAAGGAATTGAAAAACTAAATGAGTTTTCTTTTGACGGTTCATATTCTTTAAAGTTGAATGAAACATATTCAATGGGTGTAACCTTACGCTACATTAGATCAGATTTAGGGATTAAATCAGCTAATTCAACAATAAACCCTGTAAATACTTTTGCAGTAGATATCTCAGGTTACTTTCAATCTGACGAAAGTAATTATGGCGATTTTAATGGTGTTTGGCGAGGTGGTTATAATATTTCAAATATTGGACCTAAAGTTTCTTATACAGATGATGGTCAAGATAATTTTATACCTACAAATTTAAAATTGGGAGGTGGTTTCGATTTTATTTTAGATAATTACAATAAAGTAAGTGTTAATTTAGAAGTTAATAAATTATTAGTTCCAACACCAAGTATTTCAGAAGACGGTGAGCCACCATATACCCAAGATGATGTTAGTTTTATCAGTGGTATTTTTAGTTCGTTTAATGATGCTCCAGATGGATTTAACGAAGAGTTAAAAGAATTTACTTGGGCATTAGGAGCAGAATATATGTATGATAACTCCTTTGCAGTTAGAGCAGGTTATTTTAATGAAAGTGATTTAAAAGGTTCAAGAAAATATTTTACAATTGGATCTGGATTTAACTTTAAAAGTTCTAAATTAGATATTTCATATTTGTTTAATGCATCAGATATAAACAACCCTTTAGAAAATACACTTAGATTCTCTTTATCGTTTGATTTTGGAGATATTTTTGAAGTTAAATAAATGCTAAATAGCTAAATTTTAAATGAAAAAAGTTGAATTAACAACTAGTATTTCGGTTTACGAATCAATTCAAGAGCTTCCAAAAGATGTTGAAGCTTTAATGAAAAAAGCCATTGAAGCTAAAGAAAATGCGTATGCTCCCTATTCCAAATTTAAGGTAGGAGCTTCATTTTTG
The DNA here is from genome assembly GCF_022429565.1 of Lutibacter sp. A64. NCBI lineage: Bacteria > Pseudomonadati > Bacteroidota > Flavobacteriia > Flavobacteriales > Flavobacteriaceae > Lutibacter > Lutibacter sp. A64. The sequence continues at coordinate 1,568,104 of NZ_CP092487.1, read as the reverse complement.
TTAGAAAATGGATTAATTGTAACAGGAAATAACCAAGAAAATGCAGCCTATCCTTCAGGTATGTGCGCAGAACGTGTTGCTATTTGGAAAGTATCTTCTGAATATCCAACCGTTAAAATATTAAAATTAGCTATTGCAGCAAGCTCAAGTAGCCAGGTTTTAAAAGAACCTGTTGCGCCGTGTGGTGCTTGTAGACAAACATTATCTGAATACGAGTTAAAGCAAAAAGATAAAATAGAAGTGTATTTTATGGGTGAAGAAGGTAAAATTATTAAAACTGATTCCGTTTTAGATTTACTCCCAATTGCATTTGATAAATCTTTTCTCTAAATATATTATGAAGAAAGATATTGAAAATAGAGAAGATATTTATTTACTTGTTAAGACCTTTTATAAAAAATTAATGAATGATGATTTAATGCGTCATTTTTTTGTTGATTTTACAAATCCAGAACACTTAGAAATACATTTACAAACATTAGTTGATTTTTGGGATAATATATTGTTTTACTCGGGTGGGTATCGTAAAAATGCTATGGCTCCTCATCTAAAAATACATCAAAAAACACCTTTTAAAAAAGAACACTTTAATAGTTGGTTGTCAATGTTTAATGCTTCTGTAGATGCCCTATTTCAGGGTGAAATAGCACACGCTGCAAAGTCCAGAGCACAGTCGATAGCCATCGTAATGGAAATTAAAATTTCTGAACTAAATAACGAATAGATTACTAAATTTGACTCCTAATTTTTTATAAAAAATGAGATCAGTAATAACAGGAACTGGAAGCTATATTCCAAATATAATTAAAAAAAATTCTGACTTTTTAAATAGTAAATTTTTAAATGATGATGGAAGCCCTTTTGCGAATGAAAATGCAGAAATTATTGAAAAATTTTGCGCAATAACAGGCATAGAAGAAAGACGGTACGCTGCTGAAGACCAAGATTCATCAGATTTAGCGTATTTAGCTTCAAAACAAGCAATTGAAGAATCTGGAATTAACCCAGAAGAACTAGATTATATAATTTTAGCACATAATTTTGGAGATGTTAAACCCAACTCTATTCAAGGAGATGTTTTACCAAGTTTAGCATCAAGAGTAAAAAATAAATTGGGTATTAAAAGCCCAGGATGTGTTGCTTATGATATTCTTTTTGGTTGCCCAGGTTGGATTCAAGGTGTTATACAAGCTGAAGCTTATATTAAATCTGGAATTGCAAAAAAATGTTTGGTAATTGGTTCAGAAACGCTTTCTCGTGTTATCGATCCTTTTGATAGAGATTCAATGATTTTTTCAGATGGTGCAGGGGCTTGTGTTATTGAAGCCGTTGAAACTGAAGAACAAGGAATTTTAAGTCATGCAGCTCAAACAGACACGGTAGATGAATGTTATTATCTACATTATGGTGAGTCTTTTAATAAAGAAGATACAAGCGGAGTTCAGTATATTAAAATGTTAGGGAGAAAAATTTATGAATATGGTTTAAATCATGTTCCTTTAGCAATGAAAACTGCCCTTGATAAAGCAGGTTTAGATATATCTGAAGTTAAAAAAGTATTTATCCATCAAGCTAATGAAAAAATGGATGAAGCTATTATTAAAAGGTTTTACCGTTTGTATAAAACAAAAGTGCCTAAAGATGTGATGCCAATGAGTATTCATAAATTAGGAAATAGCTCTGTAGCAACCGTTCCAACATTGTTAGATATGGTTAAAAATGGAGAAATTGAAAACCACGAAATTAATAAAGGCGATGTTGTAATTTTTGCTTCTGTAGGGGCAGGAATGAGCATAAATGCTGTTGTTTATAAGTATTAATTTTAAACTTATAAATATTTTAATAAAAAAAAGCTGCTGTGTTTTTAAAACATAGCAGCTTTTTAATGTATTTGTTTTTAAGTTGTTATTTTAAAACTTCAAGAATAACGTTTCCTGTAGATCCGTTTGGTTCGGATATATTTAAAAGACTAGCTAGGGTTGGAGCAATATCTACAATTGGATAATAATTGTTAGAGCTTCCTTTACTAATTTTAGCACCGTAAAATAATAATGGCACGTGTGTGTCGTATGCATAACCAGAACCGTGCGTAGTTCCTGTTTTTGAATAATTAGGAATTGTTGAAGGGTTTGGTACGTATAAAATATCTCCAGAAAATTTTTGATTGTATCCGTTTTGTAATGTTTTTAAAATTCCAGAAGTAAAACTAGTTGTTTGCAATGTGTGTGCAGTTACAGTTTTATAAACATTGTCAAAATTTAAAATTTCGTCTGCAATTTTTTGAGATACAATTTTAGTATCTAGTTTTAATTCTTTTAATTTTTGTTTGTTTAAAAAAACTTGGTAATTAGAAATGTTTTCAACTAACTCATCTGAATTAAAATACTCTAAAGTAATTTCATTTACAAACTTCTTAAATTTAGTAGTTTCAAAATAACCTCCTGGTATTTTTAAAGAATTTAAATAAGCAGGTACTTGCACTGCTGCGTGATCTGCGGTTAAAAAGATGGTGTAATTATCTTTACCTATTTCTGTATCTAAAAAGTTTAAAAAGCGTTCTAAATCTTTATCTAAACGAATATAAGTATCTTCTAATTCTTTAGCGTTTACTCCAAATTGATGACCTACATAATCTGTACTAGAATAACTGATAGCTAAAAAGTCTGTAAATTCTCCTTTACCTAAATTTTCACCCAAAATAGTAGCTTCAGCAAAATCTGTAGTTATTGTGTTACCTGCAGGAATCGCTTTTATAAGGCTATAATTATCGTTTAATTTTCTTAATTCTTTTAAATTGTATGGAAAAGTAGGTGTTTCTTTGCCTTTAAAAGTTCCTTCAAACTCATTATTGTCTGGTAATGTTTCTGTGTATGTATCTATATCGTAATAGGTATCCCAAGTATCATTTAAATAACTATTAGCCTTGCCTGAGTTGTTGAAATTTGTAACCCAGTTTGGGATTTTATCCATATAAAATGTGCTTGTCATAAATTTACCTTCATTACCGCCTTCAAACCAATAAGCCGCGTCGGCTGTATGTCCTGCAGGTAAAATTGAAGATCGATCCTTTATAGCAACTCCAATGGTTTTTCCATTCATATTTTGTGCTAATTTTAATTGATCGGTAATAGTAGTTGTTAACATTCTATGGGGTGATTTATTTCCTCCAGAAATTGCCCCAACAGTTCGGTAATTATCATCATCAACACAATAAATTGATTTTTTTAAATATTTATCGTACCAGTTATTAGAAATAATTCCGTGATTTACCGGTGTGGTTCCAGTATAAATAGAAGTATGTCCAACAGCGGTATATGTTGGAATATAATTATAATGTACATTTTTTAAATTGTAGCCATTGTTCATTAAACGTTTAAAGCCGCCTTCACTATATTTATTATAAAATTTAACCAAATAATCATAACGCATTTGATCTACAACAATTCCCACAATTAACTTAGGGTTTTTCTCATAAATTTCTAGTTGTGTTTTAGTAGTAATTTCGGTAGTTGAGCTTGTGTTCGATTCTGCTTTTATAGCAATACATTGAATTAATGTAAAGCTAACTAAAGAGAGTATAAGTAGTTTTTTCATTTAAAATATTTTACGTTTCAAAATTAGGTATTTTTTATTTTGAAAGATTAAATTTATGTTACAAAAAGATTAAAGGTGATATAATTTTAATATTTTAGCAAAAAAGAAAATTTAATGAATTATTTAGAGCATATTGGAAAGTATTTTATTATGCTGAAACAAGTTTTTAAAAAACCACAAAAATGGTCGGTTTTTAGAGAGACATTGTTTCGTGAAATTGAAGATTTAGGTTTAAAATCTTTAGGGATTATAATATTTATATCCTTTTTTGTAGGAGGTGTTGTTGCTATACAAACCGCATTAAATGTAGATAGTCCTTTTATACCAAAATATTTAATTGGGTTTGCAACTAAAAGATCTATGATTTTGGAATTTGCACCAACTTTTATGAGTGTTATTTTAGCCGGTAAGGTAGGATCTTATATCTCATCTAGTATTGGAACTATGCGAGTAACTGAGCAAATAGATGCTCTAGAAGTAATGGGTATTAACTCTTTAAATTACTTAATATTACCTAAAATTATTGCAACCTTATTCTTTTATCCAATTTTAATTGTATTGGCCATGTTTTTAGGTATTTATGGTGGATATGTTGCAGGGCTTTTAACAGGAAGATTTTTTAGTGAAGATTATGTTTATGGAATTCAACTAGATTTCAATCCCTATTTTATACAATATGCACTTATAAAAACTTTGGTTTTTGCGTTTGTAATTGCTACGATACCTGCATACCACGGATATTATGTAAAAGGCGGATCTTTAGAGGTTGGTAGAGCTAGTACTCAAGCTGTGGTTTGGACAAGTGTTGTAATTATTTTATTAAATTACTTTTTAACTCAAATGTTATTAGGATAAATGATTGAAGTTACAGATTTATATAAAGAATTTAGTGGAACTCCAGTTTTAAAAGGTATAACAACAACTTTTGAAAAAGGAGAAACCAGTATGATTATTGGTCAGAGTGGTTCCGGAAAAACAGTTTTTTTAAAATGTTTATTAGGACTACATGTTCCAGAAAAAGGCGGAATTTGTTTCGATGGAAGAAATCAAACAGCACTGGATATTAAAGAGAGAAGGCAATTACGACAAGAAATTGGAATGGTTTTTCAAGGTGGTGCTTTGTACGACTCTTTAACCGTAGAAGAAAACATAATGTTCCCTTTAAAAATGTTTACAAACGATAGTAATGCAGAGATGTTAAAACGTGTAAACTTTGTATTAGATAGGGTAAATTTAGTAAATGCAAATAAAAAATTCCCTGCCGAAATATCTGGAGGAATGCAAAAAAGAGTTGCTATTGCAAGAGCAATTGTTATGAAACCTAAATATTTATTTTGCGATGAACCAAATTCTGGATTAGATCCAAATACGGCAACTTTAATAGATAATTTAATTCAAGAAATTACCAAAGAATATCAAATTATTACCGTAATAAACTCTCATGATATGAATTCGGTGATGGAAATTGGAGAAAAAATTGTTTTTTTAAAAGATGGAGTAAAAGCATGGGAAGGAAGTAATAAAGAAATATTTAAAACTGAAAATGAGGCGATTGTAAAATTTGTTTATTCTTCAAATTTATTTAAAAAAGTAAGAGAAGTATATTTAAATGAAACAAAATAAAAAAGTTGTTTGTTTTTTTAAAATATACTCTTATATTTGCACCCGCTAAAAACAAATAAAGCGACCTGGTAGCTCAGTTGGTAGAGCACCTCCCTTTTAAGGAGGTGGTCCTGGGTTCGAGCCCCAGCCAGGTCACAAACAACTTTTAGTTTTATAAAAGTTTTGGTCAATATTGGTGAGATACTCAAGTGGCCAACGAGGGCAGACTGTAAATCTGCTGCGCAAGCTTCGAAGGTTCGAATCCTTCTCTCACCACAAAAGCCTCAAATTATTTAATTTGAGGTTTTTTTGTGTCTAATATAAATACGTTTAACTTTTTAAGTATTTTATTAAACAAAAGTTGTATATTTGTATAAATTGATCTTCCTAATGAAAAAAAATAGTTTTGCACTGCTTCTTTTATTAAACGTGTTAGTGGCATTTTCTCAAAATAGTGGAACTATTAAAGGGAAGGTTGTAGATGCGCAAACAAGAGAAACGCTTCCTTTTGTTAATGTTATAGTTGAAGGAACAACAATTGGTAAAAGTACCGATGAAGAAGGAAATTTTATAATTTCAAATGTACCGTTGGGCTATGTTAAAGTTTCGGTTTCATTTTTAGGTTATAAATCTCTGTTATCTGATGATTATTTGGTAACCATAGATAAAACGCCTTATATATTAATAGAGTTATCCCAAACTAACGAACAATTAGATGAAGTTGTAATACAAAGTCAGTTGTTTGAAAAATCTGTTGAAAGTCCACTGTCTGTTCAAACTTTAGGAATTTCCGAAATTGAAAAAAATCCTGGAGGAAATAGAGATGTTTTAAAAGTATTACAATCTTTACCAGGTGTTGCATCAAACCCCAGTTTTAGAAACGATATTATTATTAGAGGTGGAGCACCTTCAGAAAATAAATTTTATTTAGATGGGGTAGAAGTACCGGTAATAAATCACTTTCAAACACAAGGTTCTTCTGGTGGTCCGGTTGGTATTATAAATGCAGATTTAATTAGAAAAGTAGACTTTTATACAAGTGCTTTTTCTGCTAATCAAGGCAATGCTTTAAGTTCTGTTATTTCTTTTACCCAGAAAGATGGAAACCCCGAAAAATTAAACACTAGGCTTACTTTAGGAACGTCTGATGCAGGAATTACGTTAGATGGTCCATTGGGCTCTAAAACTACTTTTATGGTCTCTGCGCGTCAATCTTATTTGCAGTTTTTATTTAAGTTGATAAAATTGCCTTTTTTACCAACGTATAACGATTTTCAATTTAAAGTAAAACACCAATTAACAGTAAGCAGTGAGATTTCTTTAATAGGCTTAGGGGCAATAGATCAATTTAAGTTAAATGAAAGTGTAAATGATAATATAACTGACGAGGAAACTTTAAAACGAAACAGGTATTCTTTAAGTAATATTCCTATTCAAGAACAATGGAATTATACTGTTGGGGCTGTTTATAAATATTTTGGAGAAAATACTACAAAAGAAGTTGTGTTAAGTAGAAATGTATGGAATAATAATGCTAAAAAATATTTTAATAATTCTAACAATCCAGATGATTTGTTGCTTGATTATACTTCAAAAGAAATTGAAAATAAATTGCGTTTTGAAATCACTTCAACATTAAAGAATAATTATAAATTAAATGTAGGTATTGGTTTAGAAGATGCAACGTATACCAATAGTACTTTTCAACAGTTGGCAATTTCAGAAGGTGTTCAAGAAATTAATTTTTCTTCAAAATTATCTATGTTGAAGTATGCTGTATTTGGACAAATTTCAAAAAATTATTTAAACGCTAATTTGGGGATTTCTATAGGATTTAGGATGGATGGAGTAGATTATAATGATGAAATGAAAAATCCGTTAAATCAATTTTCACCTAGAATGTCATTGTCATATAAATTAAGTGATAAGCTTAGTTTAAATGCCTCAACAGGTATTTATAAACAGTTGCCTGCATATACAATTTTAGGGTATAGAGATGAATTAAATGCATTGGTAAATAAAAATAATGGGTTAAAATTTATTGAGGCTACGCATTATGTTTCTGGTTTAGAAATGAAGCCAAATTCCACTTCAAAAATAACTTTAGAGGGGTTTTATAAGGCTTATAAAAACTATCCATTTTCTGTAAGAGATCAAATTAGTTTGGCAAATTTAGGGTCAGATTTTGGTGTTATTGGTAATGAAGAAGTAATTTCTAATTCTAAAGGAAGAGCTTACGGAGTTGAATTATTAGCTCAAAAAAAATCATACAATGGTTTGTATGGTATTTTCTCTTACACGTTTGTTAAAAGTGAATTTAAAGATAATGCAGGTAGCTATATTCCTTCATCTTGGGACAACCGTCATTTATTATCAATTACAGGAGGTAAAAAGTTGAAGAAAAATTGGGAAATAGGAGGTAAGTTTAAGCTTGTAGGTGGACAGCCTTATACACCTTACGATTATGACGCGTCTGCAATAATTGAAAATTATAATGTTTCAAATAGTGGTATTTTAGATTATAGTAAATTAAATTCGGAACGTTTTGATACGTTTCATCAATTAGACCTTCGCGTAGATAAAACGTGGTATTGGGAAAAACTTTCGCTTAATTTTTATATAGATATTCAAAATATATATGGAAGCGAGTTTACTTCACAAGCGTATTTAATTCCTATTCAAGATGCTAATGGAAATAACAGCATAAATACAACAGATGAGACAAAGTATAACCTTGAAGAAATTTCTAACTCTTCAGGAAATACATTGCCAAGTTTTGGTGTTATTTTAGATTTTTAATTATTGTTTAATTGTAAAGTATCTAAATTTAAACGTGTTTTAAGCCATTTTTTTAATACCATTTGTTTGGCAGGTATATTTCTTATAGAGTCGTTCCATCGAGCGTTAAATACCGTAATAGTGTCAACAGAATTAAAGTTGGTGTGTATTAATTTAGCATAGCTTAAATGTTCTAATCCAGCATAATTTATTTGTGCTTCTTTACTTATTTGGATAAAAGGTATTTCAGCAGATTGGTATTTAGATATTTGAGTTGTTAGTAGCTTAATTTTTTCTTCTTTTTCTCTTACTGTTTCATCTCTAGATGAAATTATTTTTTGATTTTGGACATATAAATCAGTTAGGTTTTTTACTTCATGTCTAATATCTGAATCGTCTTCTCCTTGTTGAAAATCAAGCTCGGTACCATCTAAACCATATTCGATTAATTTTTCGTTCCATCTTTCAATTTCTGTATCAGATAGCTTATTTCCGTAAACAAATATTTTAACTTTTTTATTTTTATAATCTATATTTTCATCTTTTTCATCAATAATACTTATGCCGTTTCCTTTAATATCGTCTATTAAATGTTCTACAGCTTGTTTAAATTGATTTTCTTGAAATAAGTTAAAAAACAAGTATATACTTCCAGAAAATACTATAAGTGCAACAGTTGAAGCGGTAGTTGCAATACGTTTTCTTTTTGCAGAATTAATGTATTTAAGCATTGGAAAGCCCAAAAATTTAACAATTACAAAAGTGGCTAATGCAATAAAAATAGTGTTTATAGCAAATAAAAACATTGCGCCACCAAAGTAGCTTAAATTCCAAGTTGCCAGCCCGTAACCAGCAGTACATAAAGGAGGCATTAAGGCTGTTGCAATAGCAACACCTGCAATAGTGTTGGTTTGTTTGCTTCGTCTGCTTAAAGCAATTATTAATGCTAAACCACCCGAAATTGCAATAAAAACATCTCTTACATCTGGAGCAGTACGAGCCAATATTTCTGGTGTTTCACTTTGAAAAATTGGAAAAATAAAAAACATAGTAGAAGTAGCTAAACTTAGCCCAACCATTACGCCTAAATTTATTAAAGAACGTCTTAGAGTGTCGATATCATTTATGCCAATAGATAAGCCAATACCTAAAATTGGTCCCATTAAAGGAGATATAAGCATCGCTCCAATTACCACAGCTGAAGAACTTACATTTAGTCCGATAGAGGCAATTAAAATTGAAAAAACCAATACCCAAGCATTGTGACCTTTCATTGAAATATTTTCTTTAATATCTTCAATAGTACCTTTTTTATCGGTATCATTTCTAATATCTAAAATACTATGTAGAAATTGTACAATACTAGTCCAAATACCTTTAAAATCGTTTTCAGGTGGTGTGTTTGAACTGGTATTGCTATTTTGTTGATTGGTATTTTCAGTTTCCATATTTTATAGCTTATACAAATTTGTCTCCAAATTTAGATTTAACTTCAGCACTTATTTCTTTAATTTCTTGTTCTTTATCTTTAGGGCAAATTAAAATTACATTTTTTTTTTCAACTACAATAAAGTCATTTAAACCTTGAATAACAACTTTTTTATTAGATTGAGTATGAATGATATTACCTTTTGAGTTTTTAAAAATAACTTCGCCACCCACTACAGTGTTTTGGTTATTGTCAGCTTCCAGCTTTTCTTGAAGCGAACTCCACGTGCCTAAATCATTCCATCCAAAATTTGTTGGAAGTACACAAACATTGGTTGCTTTTTCCATAATTCCGAAGTCGATAGATATTTTTTGAGATTTTGAGTAATTTTCTTCAATAAAATTGTTTTCTGAAGCTGTATTATAATTGTTATTGCCTTTAGAAAATAGTTGGTGCATTTCGGGTAGATAAGTTTCAAATGCTTTTAAAATACTTTTAACACTCCAAATAAAAATACCTGCATTCCAAAGGTAATCACCACTGTTTAAAAATTCTTCTGCTGTTTCTAAATTAGGTTTTTCAGTGAAATTAATAACTTCTTTTATAGCTGTATCAGTTTTGTTAAACTTAATATATCCATAGCCAGTATTTGGATTGGTTGGTTTGATTCCAAGTGTTAGTAAAAAGTCGTTTTTTGAACAAAAATCAAAAGAAGTTTGAACGTTTGAAATAAATTCTTGTTCGTTTTCTATATAATGATCAGACGGAGCAACAATCATAATTCCATCTGGGTTTTTGTTAAAAATTTTTAAAGCACTATATAAAATACAAGGTGCTGTATTTTTCATTGCAGGTTCTAATAAAATTTGATTAGAAGCAATGTTAGGTAAATGTTTTTTTACTAATTTTTTATATTTTTTATTGGTTGCAATTAATATATTTTCTTTTGGAATTAAAGTGTCAAATCTATTATATGTTTGTTGAATTAACGAGTTTCCAGTACCTAAAATGTCGTGAAACTGTTTGGGTAATTTATTGGTGCTTATTGGCCAAAATCGAGAGCCAATTCCACCAGCCATAATAACTGCGTAATAGTTTTTATTCATTGTGTTCTATTATTTCTACTGCTGCATTTTGGTTGAATAAATAGGTTTTTTTGCTTTTTATTTCAACACATTCAAATCTTGTTCTTCTAATATTTCCTTTTTTGTAGATTTTATTTTTAAATAAAAACCTACTTCCGTGAGGTAATTCAAATATAAAACTCTTTCCCGAATTATCATCATAGCTATTTAAAGCTTGCATTAATTTTACATCTGATCCTGTACTTGCTTTTGGATTTATTAAGTAATTAGCTAGCAATGGAAGTATATCTTGTGGGAAAATTTCCGGATTTAAAAAAGGGAGCATTAAGTGTTGAAAGTTTCTTTTCCATTCAATTCCGTGAGGTTTTACACGTTTATTTTTTTTGAAAGTTACAAAATGTGCTAGTTCATGAATTAATGTTATTAAAAAATGATATTGATTTAAGTTGTTATTAATTGTTATTTGAACTTTATTATCAATAGTTCTTTTAAAATCGCCATGTTTTGTAGTTCTTTCATTAACTATTTTAATTACTAATGGGTGCTTTTCAAGAATTTCTTGAACCAAATTTAAAGCGTTTTTAGGAATATATTTTGCAAGCTTTTCAATCATAAATTATGGAGTTGTTGATGAAACTTGTAAAACTTTTCCGTTATAAAATTTGTTACCAGTAAGCGAAAAGTTGTAAATATAGTCAGCCATTTCTTCAGCTGTAACAGGAGCTTTATAGCCTGGAAAAGCCTCTTCTAGCATTTCTGTTTGTACAGCTCCCAAAGCAATTGCATTAAAAGAAATTTGCTGTTCTTTATACTCTTCAGCCAATACCTCGGTTAGGGTAAGTAAGGCTCCTTTTGAAGAACTGTAAGCAACTAATCCAGGAAATTTAACACTGCCTAAAACACCACCAATACTACTAATATTTACTACATGGCTGCCTTTATTTAAAAATGGAATTAATTGTTTTGTTAACTCTGCAACTGCAAAAACATTTACTTTGTACACTTCTAAAAAGTCTGTACTTGTAATTTTTTCAAAAGGTTTGTTTATCAATTTACCAGCATTGTTAATTAAAATATCAACATTTTTCCAATTGTCTTTTATAAAGTTTGTTACTTTTTGTAAGTCTTTTTCAGAAGATAAATCGACAGAAAGTGTGGTAATATTTTTAAGGTTTAAGTTGCTTAAAGGTTCCGAGTTTCTGGATAAAGCAAGTACATTACAATTATTTTTAGCAAATAGTTGTGCTAATTCAAATCCAATACCGCGACTTGTTCCTGTAATTATTATATTTTTCATATTTAATTTGTAAATAAATATATTGTTATTTTTTTGGTAAAAATACAGCTTTTAAAATTTTAATTAAAAATTGTATGTTGGTAAGCGCCAATATCTGCAGGAACTGTTCTTTGTATACCTAAAATATCATAAGGAACTAAAGTGTTTTCTTGAGTATTTGCATTTTTAATAGCATCTGAGTTTTGGCCAATAATTAGTTGATTATTAATAGCAGATTTAAAATCGGGATTTGCATTTATAATGTTATTTTGAAAGTGGTTTGTGTCTTCAAAATTATATTCGGAAATGCCCTTGTAACTTTGATTGTAATCGTTAAATGTTATTAAATTATTTTTAAAGGTATAGTTAAAAATGCTTCCTTCAGCTTTATCTATAATCAATTCAATATTTGAATTTCCATCTATAATACAATTTGTAAAGTTAGCAGCATATAAATTACGCGTTTCAGTAATTTGCTCTCCGTTATTATTGCTGTAAGAATAATAATTATTGATTAAAACACTAGGATATTGGCGTAAATTTCCATTCCAAAAGTTGGTAAATGTTGCATAATTAAAATTATATGTTCCTCCAATAGTACAAGCTAAAGAAGCTTGTCCGCTATTATTTATTACTAAATTTTCACCTTTAATATTGGTTTCTCTAGCTAAAATTCCATAGTTGGTGCTATTGTAAATTTGTGTGTTTTTTATAGTTAAAGTAGGGGAGTTGTAACCACTGATGGAATCTATAATAATTCCTGCAGTTGCATTTTTAATAATTGCATTATTTATAATATTGTTTTTACTGCCGGCACGTAGCCAAATAGTACCCCATTGGCCTGGAATATTGCTAAATTCAGATTTTAATCTGTCTCCTTTAAAAGTTACTTGTTTATTTAGTGTTCCCTCCACCAATAAAGTAGCATTTTTATTGATAATAATACCAGAATTTGAATGAAAATAAATGTTTGCACCAGCTTCTATAGTTAGTGTTTTATTTTCTGGAACTGCACAATAACCATAAATTACATACGGTTTTTGGTTGGTAAAAGTAGTGTTGTCATCTAAGTAAAAACCATTAATTTTAAGAGCTTCTCCATTAGCATCTAAACCAGTTGTAATGGTTTCGGTTAAACCGTTTGAATTTTTTGAAGGGAATAAAAAATGAGCATCTTTTACTAATGTTATTAGTGGTACTTCTTGAGTGTTTTCTCCGGTGTCAAAAATAATTTCATCTTGATAAATTGGATTTGTAACTTGACTATAATCTATAGTAGTTTCAATAAAAATATAAATACTGTCTTTGGCTAATATTTTAATATCTTCAAATATTTTTCCAGAAATACCATCAACATTTAACCTATAATTAGAGTTTTCTCCATAATTTAATTTTATAGATGGTACAGAAATATTTTTATTACTTTTATTATATACTTTTAAGTTATAGGTGCTTGAACCGATATTGGTAAATACAGTATCTAAAAATACGGTATCTTTTGAAAAAGATAAATCTCCAGTACTTAAAACTGCGCCAAAGTCTTTTCTACAAGAAGCTGTAATTAATAAGGTAATTACAGTTAAAAAGGTTAAGTAATAACGCATTAATTGTGTTTTAGTAAATGTAATATTAATTTAAAGAAAACCCATTGTACATTTTGATGAAAAATCGTCAAAAGGGGTAAGTTTAACGATTAAAAATGAATGAAAATTGTATCGAAAACAAGAGTTTTTAATTAAAGTTATTTTTCGATATAATTTTATGTGCTTCAAAATCACCCGAAAAGATGTTTATCATACTTTTTGAGATAAGATGAAATGCTATTTTTTTATCAATTCAATTTCGTACAATTTAGCCCAATGTTTACCAGTAACAAAAATGCGATTATTCTCTTTGTCGTATGCAATTCCGTTTAAAACTTCGTCGCTATCTACTAGGTTTTGTTCTTTTAAAATTTCTTTTTTTAATCCATCCAAATCTGCTACACCTTCAACTTTTCCATTTTTAGGGTTTATAATTAATAATGAATTTTGTTGCCAAATATTGGCATAAATTAGTCCGTTTATGTATTCTAATTCATTAAGGTTTTCAACTTTTCTTTTATTGGTGTATGCCTCAATATAACTTTCTTCTACAAAAGTTTCAGGATTTAAAAACCAAATACGTTCTGTACCATCTGTTTTTAATAAATGTGTTCCATCATTTGCAAATCCCCAACCTTGAAGACTTTTGGTGTATTTAAACTCTTTTTCTTTTTCAAAAGTTTCTAAATCATACACAATACCAATACCACCTTGCCAAGTTAATTGATGAATTTTGTTATTAAAGATTGTGATTCCTTCACCAAAATACTTTGCATCTAAATCTTTTTGTTGAAGTGATTTGCCAGTTTCTAATTCAACTTTTCTAATGTAAGATTGTCCTTTACGTCCGGTACCTTCGTATAAAAAGCCGTTGTAATATTCTAAGCCTTGTGTAAAAGCATTTTTATCGTGTGGGTAGGTGTTAATTATTTTATAAGTATAAATTTCTGGCGACGAATCTGCCATAAAATAAACAGGTTTTGTTATTTTTTTTGTTTTACCTTCAAAAAATACAATTGCTGTAACAGTATGTTTTCCTAATTTAAAATCGTTTATTTTTATTGTTGAAGAAGCACTTTTACTTACAATTTTTTTAGACCCAATAGAAAAGTGAACAGAATCTATTGGTTTATCTCCTTTTTCTGAAACAGAAATAGTTAACTCTTGATTACTTTGAATTTTTTGAGGAGTATTTAAAATAAATTTGTACTCGCTTTTACAAGAAACTAGAAAAAGTAGTGTTAAAAAACCTAATATTGATCGATTTATCATAACTTTGTTTAAATATTTGAAATTTTATGTAAATAAAATAAATTATTTGTTTGAAGTTTCAAAAATATGGTTAAATTTGCAGTCTTAAAAATAAAAACAGCATTAAAACGAGTTTACGATGAGAAAAGGTATACACCCAGAAAATTATAGAATGGTAGCATTTAAAGATATGTCTAACGATGATGTATTTTTAACTCGTTCAACAGTAAATACTAAAGAAACTTTAGATGTAGATGGTGTTGAATATCCTTTAGTAAAATTAGAAATTTCAAGGAGTTCACATCCTTTTTACACAGGTAAATCTAAGTTAATAGATACTGCAGGACGTATTGACAAGTTCAAATCTAAATATGCTAAATTTAAAAAGTAATATTTTAGATTAAAAATATTTAAAATCCTCAACTTTTGTTGAGGATTTTTTTTTGCCTGTTATTTTGTTCTTAAATAGTAGTACATAATAAATGTTTTAAATAGGAAAGATTTATATAAACTTGTAAAAGTTATAATTAGTTAAGTCGAATTATTACCTGTCCTAAACTTTTTAAAATAAGATTGTAATAAATTATTAAAATATAGGTTTTATTTATAAATAAGATTATAGAAGTAATTTTGTTAGGTTAAAAACGACTGAGTATAAAATAAGAACTTAAAGCGTTAATATAAAATTTATAAACACATGAAAATTAATACTATTTTAGAGAGTATAGGTAATACACCAGTGGTAAGATTAAGTAAGCTTTTTCCAGAGGCAAATGTTTGGATGAAATTAGAAAAATCTAATCCAGGAGGAAGTATAAAAGATAGAATTGCATTAGCTATGATTGAAGATGCAGAGAAAAGAAATATTTTAACAAAAGATACTGAGATTATTGAGCCAACATCTGGAAATACAGGAGTTGGTTTGGCGATGGTTGCAGCTATAAAAAACTATAAATTAACATTGGTTATGCCAGAATCAATGTCTGTTGAAAGAAAAGCATTAATGGCAGCTTACGGAGCCAATTTAGTTTTAACACCAAAAGAATTAGGTTTATCAGGTACTATTGCAAAAGCTAAAGAAATGGCTGAAAGTAATAAAAATTCTTGGATGCCTTCACAGTTTACAAATCAAGCAAATCCAGAAATTCATCGTAAAACTACAGCTTTAGAAATAGCAGCAGATTTTCCAGAAGGATTAGATTATTTAATTACTGGAGTGGGTACTGGAGGACATATTACGGGTATTTCTGAAGTTTTGAAAGAAAAATTTTCTGATTTAAAAGTGTTTGCAGTAGAGCCAAATGACTCTGCAATTATTTCTGGAGATAAACCAGGACCACATCCTTTACAAGGTATTGGGCCAGGATTTATTCCTGAAGTATTTAATACTAATTCTATAGATGGTGCAATTAGAATAACTAAAGAAGAAGCATTTTTAGAGGTTCAGAATATTGCAAAAACTGAAGGTATTTTAGTAGGAATTTCAACTGGAGCTTCTTTGGCTGCAGTTAGAAAACAGTTAAAAACTATTAATTCAGATAAAACAGTATTAACTATTAATTATGATACTGGTGAACGTTACCTTTCTATTGAAGGTCTTTTTACTGAATAAATTTAAAAAAGTTGCGGATTTTAATTCGCAATTTTTTTTAAGATATAATTAACGCGCTATTTTATAATAAATTAAAATAGCGTAAAATTTAATCAATAAAAAAACTAAATTTGCAGTCTAAAAAATTTAGCAGATAATTAAAACCTACAAAATAGGTGTAGTAAACGTGAAAAAATTACAGTTACATAAACTTTTAAAAGTAGCATTGCTTATTTCAATTTATTGTTTAGGTATTGTTGTTCCTGTAAAAATAGCACCTGTTTTAAATGCTCAAAAAGTAGAGCAAAATACCAAACAAGAATATTCTTCAAACATATTTAAAGTTCCATATGTACATACACAAGGAGCCGAAATGTTACTTTTGGAAGGTACAGAGTATCTTTCATATAATTTTAATCTATTTTATAAGGGAATTTGGGTCAGCTTATACTCAAGTGAATTACTATTTAAAAATAAGTATAAACAGTATCAAAACTATTTTAAAACATTACTTATTAGAAATAGGAAGTCCGACCTTATTTTTCCATTTCATAATTTTTGGTAATAATTTTTGTTTAAAACCGCCTTTTTTGGGGGTAGAAATAAACTTTTTTAATGCGTTGTGATACTTCATTTCGCGCAAACATTATTGTATTTAAATTAATAAAAAATTATAAAAATGGATTTTGGAACAATCTTAATAGGTTTAGTATGCATAGCTTTATGCGCAATGCCTTTTGTATTAACTACTAGAGGAAGAAAAAAAAGAGAGAAAGCGTTAGTTATGTCGCTTAAAAATTTAGCTAAAAATGAAAATAGTGAAATAACCCAATACGAAACTTGCGGAAACTATGCTATAGGTGTAGATGAAGTAAATAAAATTGTTTTTTTTCAATTAAAAAGTAAAGAAATAAACAAATATGAAATTGTAAAACTTGATACAATTAAAAAGTGTAGAATTTCAAATATTAGTAGTGTTGTTAGTGGAGGTGAAAAGATTATAGAAAAATTAAATTTACATTTAACTCCTATAACTAAAAGTAAAGAAGATACTATATTAGAGTTTTACAATGCTGATTTAAGTTTTCAACTTAGTGGTGAGTTACAATCCATACAAGAGTGGAATTCTTTAATAAATAAGATATTAGTTGCTAAAAAATAGCTGATATATTTTGATGTATTGTAAAAGAGACTGTCAAAAAAAGTCTAGAAAACTGTCATTTTGAATTTATTTCAGAATCTCATCTTACTGGTAATCAATTAGTATGAGAGTATGGAATAAATTTAAGTTGACGAAAATTCAACTTTTTAGACAGTCTCTTTTATATTTTTTATAGGTAAAAGAAGTTTTTATTCTTTTATAAATTTAGTAGTATAAGTTTGTTTATTAGTTTTTAAGGTATAAATATAGAGTCCTGTTTCTAAATTTGAAATATCGATATTAATGTTGTTTGTTCCATTTACCAAGGAAATGTTTTTTGAAAGCTTTTCTTGTCCTATTAAATTGAGAATTATAATTTCTCCTTTTTGATTTGAACTACTTGTAATTGTATTGATGAAAGAATTTTTTGCAGGATTTGGATAAATAGTGATTGTTTCAGGTAAATCTATGGTTTTAGAAAAAGTTCCTTCACATACAATACTTGTTTTTACTTGTACAAGGTCACCATTGTTTACGTCTAAAGAAAAAGCAGGATTAGATGTTTTAAAAGTATCTTGTCCATTTACTGATACAGTAAACGGTGCAGTTCCTTTTGCAATATCAATAAATAACTTTTTTGATTGAATATTGCTTTTTACATTAATAGTTACACCTTCATCAATATTAATTGAAAAACATTGCTCGTAATTTTCTGCTTCAACTGAAATACAAAAATCATAGGTTCCTGGAGCTAAATTTTCAATGGTTTTATTTGTTGTAAAATTATAATTATTACCATTAATTGTAGTGTTGTAGTTTTGTGTTTCTTGAGCAGTAATTATAAGTTGTCCATTTTTTTTATTCGGACAAGTTTCTCCAATAGTTTCAATTTTAAAATTAGTAGCTAATAGGGTAAAGCATCCATTGGAGTTTACATTTGTTCCAGAAGTTGAATTTGGACATAGATCTTTATCATTAGAAACTCCGTCATTATCATCATCTAGTTGACTATCGGAACAGCCATTGGCATCTACTTGTTCGTCATTTGGTGTATTTGGGCACAAATCTTCATTATTCATAACTCCGTCATTATCATCATCTAATTGGTTTTCAATTGTAGATTCAAATTTCCATTCAACAAAATTAGTTTCATTTTTAACAATTACACTTAAATTTGAAGCAGCATCTTTTAATCTAATATTATGAACATTTTGAAATGGAAAGTATGCAATAGTATTTGAATCTATTTCATAAATTAAGGCTTTATTTGGTATAAAATTAGTAGCATATCTTTTTGAAGAAGAAATTCTTAATTGATCTAAATCTGCTTTAATAAAATTAGAATAACCACCAGCATATTTTTCACCAATATTTAAAGCATTGTTTGAATTTGTAAGGTTAAAATTACTACTTGTATCTTCATTTTGAAGGACTCCATCAATATATAATTTTGTTTGATTTTTGGTATGTGTAACCGCAATATGTGACCATTTATTTATTGTTAAATCTTCATTAGAAATTAAACTAGCATTTGTTGTGTATGAGCTAAATTTAATGGCATAATTTGATGAAGTAACATTTGTAATTTCTAAGCTAAATACATCTTGTTGATCTAAAATGATATTTCCATTTGTATTAGCATCTTTTAAACGTATCCAAGTTTCAAAAGTATAATCTTCAGTAAAATCTAAATCGTTATCAGGTGTTTGACGCGCATACGCATATTGTTCTCCACCAAAATAAGCATAACCATTGTATGTATTTATTGCGTGAACTTTAACTTCAGACCAAGAGTTTTCATAATACGAGCCATTTATTTTTGCTTTTACTCTAAATTGATAAACTTGACCTGTTGGATTTGTAATTGTGTAATTTTTTGAAGTAATTCCAGTGGAAACTTCTTCCCAGTCACCTTCATCTATTTTTTGTTCAAGTGTAAATTCATCACAAGTAATTTTATCACTTACTTCCCAATTTATAGTAAAACTATTGTTGGTTCCCGTACTTTCTATAGTGGTAATTTGAGGGTTTGGTAAAATGTCAAAAGCAGCTCCTGTAATTGTATTATAACCTGGAGAAGTACTTGTCCAACCCTGTATATTATACCAACCATTTATGTTATTATCGTTATGCCATCCCCAATTTAAATGGTAATAAGGTACGCCGTCAACTTCTTTATAGCCATCAGCTATAAAAACATGCCCATCTCCTGTTCTACTTGCACTAACAGCAATTGGCACTGGAATACCCGCTAAGATATTTTCATTTAAACGTTGCCAAAAGAATTCCCACGTAATATCTTGATAATTGCTGGTGTATCTAAAGTGGTTTTGGTAAACAAAAGGAGTTTTGTTAATGTTTGATGTAGAACCACTAGGCTCATAATCCATTTGTAAGGCTACACCTGTATGATACATAAGCTCTCCAATAGCTTTTTGTTGAGTTTTTGTAGAAGCTTTGTTCATATACTCGTCTAACATATTATCCCAGTCATAGGTAACATTATCAAAAAAAGCTTGGTGACGAATTAATGTGCCATTATAATTATCGTTATAAACATTACTACCAACACCTTTAATAGGCCATTTGTAATAGTATAAAATTTGTGACATTGAGATTGCAACACAGCCAGGAGATGCGTGACTAGGAGTGTAGTAATTAGAAGGATATACAGTATTTCCTTCGTTGTCTTTACAGTTCACACCTCCCCAAATATCGGTTAAAATTGGGGGTATGGTATTGGCTGTTTTAGAACCAGTATTTTTAATATCAAGTTTAACTTCTTGAGCAAAGACAGCATTATTTAGTATAAAAAGGTATATAAATACTGCTTTTAGAAATATTTTTTTCATAATAGACAAATTTATTTTTTGAGTTAGTTACTGTAAATAAAACAGTAACTAACTCTCTATTTTACTATAACTATTAATCCAAATAATATCTTGTAATTTAATTAATTTGATGGAACAGTATAATCTTCACTTGTCCAAAATACTGTATTTACTACTTGTATGTAGTAACCGTAAACACCTTTAATCTCTACTTTATCAAAAGAATTAACAGGATCAAAAGGGGTTAAATTTTCATCTAAATCCATTTGTAATAATGTGTTGCTATCCACAACGAATCTTTCAAATTGATCAGGGGTAAAAGAGCTAGGGTATCTATCAACATAAGAAACTCTAATATTGTCAAAAGAACCTTTGTAGAAATTCATATTACCACTTCTATACATATAATTAAAATCTAACCAAGTATCGTTTACAGGTTGTATCCATAAATCATCTTCACTAGAATCTATTAATACACCGTTTATATAGAATTTTGCGGTATTATCGCTAGAAGATCTAGAGATTGCAACATGTGCCCATTCGTTAAATTTTAAATTGATGTTAGATTCATCAGATTGCATTGTACCAACAGCCACATTATCTGAGTCTAAACGGTTATATTTTATTGCAAAGTCTGCATTTGCATCATCAATTAAATACAATTCAAAATTTCTTCCACGTTCCATAATACAGGCTCCATTTGCATCTTTACCAGAAACAGCATTTCTATCACCAATTAATGCGTCTGAATCAACTTTAATCCAAGTTTCATATGTCCAATCTTCACCAGACATAGAACTTAAATCATTTGAATTTCCTCCACTAAAAGCATAAAATCTGTCATCTGAAGTACTTGATCCCGTAAAAGTAGGATATGTTAAATTAACACCTTCAACAAATACAGTATCTATTTGAATTATGTTTCCAGGATAAACAGGTAGCGGATCACTTTCGCACGAAGTAATTGTTAGACTTCCAATAAGCAATAAAAAGAATATAGGTTTTAATATTTTCATGTTGTTTTATTTTTAAAGTTTTGTAATTGTTAGTTTTGAGGGTTGTACCATCCATTAATTGAAACATCTTCATTTGGAACACCAAATTGTGGATTAAGTCCTCCAAAAGTGTAAAATGGTTCTACTAGTACTTCTAATTGCTGTGCAGGTATTGGGAAATGCAATAATGAGCCATCTTGTAATTGACCACTTCTACGCATATCAAAATATTCGATACCCATACCTGTAAGTGGTAATTCTATAGTTCTTTCATAGGTGATCGCTTTTTTAACATCATCTATACTTGCATTTGTAGATAGAGGAGGTAAGCCACCTCTTGTTGTTCTAGTGCCAGCATTAATTATATTTATGGCTTCTGGTATTCTGTTAAGTTGTACTAATGCTTCAGCTTTAAACATATCTATTTCTGCTTTACGCATCATTATAACTGGCGCAAAGAAATTTGAATTTATCCAACTATCTAAGCGAGAGTATCTATATGTTGACCACCTCCATAAACCTCTTTCTGGTCTATTATTTGAAGCATTGTATTGAAAATCTGTTAAAACTCTTTGATCATTAGAGATAATTTTACCTTCATGTGGTAATGCGCTTATGCCTTCTTCTGGCCAATTTGCTGGAATTGTTTCATCTAGCATATTTACAATTCTCATATCTACTTTACCCCAAGTTGGTCTAGCCATATAATATTTGTACCAAGACATCCATTTTCTATCAGAAGCATTTCCATCACCTTCAACATTAAAATCACTGGTTATACCTTTTTCTGAATGTTCTAAAACTTTAGCCCAATCAATTGCATTTGTTTGTTCAACATTTCTAGCAGAATAAACCATTAATCTAGCAATAAATGAATGCGCTAATTTTGACATTTCAAGGTTAGAAAATGTATTTCCATTAATCCATTCAATAGGTAATGTAAATTGATTATTGTCAAATACGTCTATAGCTTTTTCTAATTGATTTATTGCTATTTCTATTGATTCTTGGTAGCTTGTTACGCCTAATGTAGCATAATCGGTATTTTCATCTGAGGGATATGCTTTATCATATACCAAACCTATGTAACCATTACCTAAACCTTGCATAAAATAACCCATTCCTTTAACCATCATAGTTTCGCTACCTTGATCGCCAATTTCAACACCATTGTCAATAGCTACAAGTACATCATTTGCAGTTGTTATAACAGCATACATTTGTTGCCAATAATTACGAATAATAGAATGGTATGCATATGATGGCGAATTATCTATAAAAATTCTAGGTTCTTCGCTCATATCTAATGTAGCATAATTTGCAAAGGTAACTGTACCCCAATCTGCCATTACCCACATTGCAGGTCCAGGCGAACCAAAATTATGTTGTTCTTGTATAAACCAAGTGTTAAATAATCCAGAAGCTAAACTTTTTACACCATCGGAAGTTGATAATACAATATCTCTATCTGGATTGTTATAATTTTCTACATCTAAATCGCTACAATTTATATATGTAATACTTAAAATAATTAATAAAATATATTTATATGTTTTTTTTATCATAATTATTAAAATTTAAATTCTACTGAAAATGAATAATTTCTAAAATTAGGGTATCCAAAGTCGTCAAAAAGAAAACCATCGGAACCTGTTTGAGGATCATAACCAGAATAATCTGTAATTGTGACTAAGTTTCTGCCTATAACACCAATTTTAATTTGTTCTATATATTTGGTTGGAAAACCTTTTGTTTTCTTATCAAGTGTATAATAAATAGAAGCTTCATTTAATTTAATGTATGATGCATCTTCTACCCAAAAACCGTTTATTGCATCAGCATCGTATAAGGCTTGGTAGTAATCTACTGTTTTTTTATTTTCAGGTTTAACATGTATTTGATCTATAATACCTAGACGATTATCACGAACTAAATATTGAGAAGTATGGTTGTATAAATCACCTCCTTGTTTCCATTGCCATAACATATACGCCGAGAAACCTTTGTAGTTAATAGTGGTATTTAATCCTAACCTAAAATCAGGATTAATATCTCCTATTTTTTGAATAGCTTCTGAACCATTTTCGTCTAAGATTACAAAAGGTGTTTCGTTTGCAGTACCAATATCACTAGTTTTAACAACTACACCGTCTCTATTAACTGAATAATCGCTAATAACTGCTCCATCAGGTAATTGTTGTTGCATTTGTTCTAAGGTGTTTACAAAATTTACCCCATACATAGTTCCAAAAGTTTCACCTTCTTTAATTCTAAAGGTGTTTCTTGGACCAGTTCTATATTCAGGAATGTTTAGTTTTGTAATTTTTTGATTTGTTTTATCGAACGTTAATGAGGCACTCCAATTTAAATCGTTTTTTGAAATAAGTTTAGCATTTAACATTGCTTCAAAAGTGTTACTCTCTAATTCACCAGCATTTACATTTTGATATTTAAAACCTCCAGAGTGTGAAGCTAAAGGGGCTAATAAATATTGGTCTGTAACTTTTGTTTTAGAATACGTAGCTTCAAGCCTAAATCTATCTAAAAATGAAGATTCTAAACCAACTTCTAATTCAGCAGAACGCGAAGGCTTTAAGTTTTTATTACCAATTGTGTTTTTAGAGGTTACTCCATCAACCAAAGTAAAGGTTTCATCTTTATCTCCAAAGCTAGGTCTTAACCCCGAAGTACCATAAGCGGCTCTTAATTTTAATTCTTGAACTCCAGAAATTTCAACATCTTTTGTTAAACGGTATGCTCCAGATAATCTAAAATAATTTTGCCATCTTTCGTTTTCACCAAAAAGCGATGAACCATCAACTCTAAATAATCCATCTAAAATATATCTATCTTTATATACAAAAGATCCGATTGCAAAATAGTTAGTTGCTCTAATATCTGTAGTATAGTCACTGGCATCAATATTTGCAGGGTCAAAATTGTTAAATGTTGGAAAATCACTTAATATAAAAGAAGTTCCATTAGTAGTTGTGCTTTCAAAGTGGTTATCTTCACTTAAATAACTTAATTTTCCATTAAAATCTAATTCTCCCCAAGTTTTTTTGAAATCTACTGTGGCTCTAAATGTTTGATTAAAAGCTTTGTAATTTCTTTTACTTAATGCTCCACCTGTATATGATACTGAAAATGGATTACTTACATTTAAAATTAAAGGGTCTGCATTTGGATCTAAATAATTTGGAAGGACAGCATCAATAGTATTTTGTGGAGATAATATTTTATTGTTAAAATGTTCTAATTCAAAAGCGTAAGAAGCATTAAAGCTAACAACATCATTTAGTTTCCAATTAATATCAGATGAACTTAATAATCTTGATTTTTCAGCAGTACTTTCTTTTTTCCATAAATCATATAGCGGATTTGCAAACTGTGTATTCCATTGATTTGGATAGAAGTTATATTCTTGGTCGTCTATATTTTTTTGAAATAAATTTACATCAGGTTCGGTAGATAATACTTCAAAAAAGGCAGCAGTACCACCACCCATATAATCGTTATCAGTGCGGATATAATTATTACTTACTGAAATTTTTAATTTTTCAGAAATAGCATGGTCGGCATTAAATCTTAAACTTTGTCTGTTATAACCTCCAGTTTCAACAACCACACCTTGACTCTCGTTGTTTTCAAAAGATAAAAATAAGTTGGTATCGTCTAATTTATAACCTAAGCCAATATAGTTTGTTATATATTGCCCATCATTAAACATTTCTTCTTGTAAATCATTATTTACTCTATAAGGTAAATCTTGGTAATGATCATCTTTTTCAACTCTGTTACCATTAATTCTTGGATCCCATCCAGAAACATAATCACTTGGATAGTTAACAAATTGGTATTTTGTATATGTATCAGTGTCTAACCAAGTTGGATCTAAACGGTAGTGGTGAGATGTAGATAAATCTAAAAGGTTTGCTACTTGTTGAAAACCAAATTCGTTTCTAACTGTTATTGATGTTTTTCCGTTGCTAGCGCCTTTACCTCTTTTAGAAGTAACAACTATAACTCCATTGGCTGCTTTTGAACCATATAATGAAGCAGCGGCAGCACCTTTTACTACTTCTATAGATTCTACATCATCAATATTTATATCGGCTAAAGATCCGCCCATTATAACACCATCAATTAAAATCATAGGGTTGTTACCACCTCTAATGGAAGTAGAACCTCTTAAAACAATATCAGAACTTGCTCCTGGAGAACCACTGAAAGAAGTAACCGTAACACCTGCAATTTTACCTTGTAATGAAGAAGAAACTGAAGTTTGAGGCGCTTTTTCTAAAGCATCAGATTTAATTTTTGCAACAGAAACTGATAATTTTTTTCTTGAAGTTCCTGATGCTACACCTGCAATTATTACTTCATTAAGTAGGTTTGAATCTGTTTTTAAATTAATAACTAAAGAAGTTCTATTATTTATTGATACAATTTCTTCTTGAAATCCTAAGTAAGAAAATATTAATACATCATTAGGTAGTGCATTTATGGTAAACTTTCCATCAAAATCTGTTGATGTACCTAAATTTGTGTTTTTTATAATAATGTTTACTCCAGGCAATGGGTTACCATTATCATCATTTACAATACCATTTACTCTAATTTTTTCTTGCTTGTTAGATGTGTTGGTTTTTGTTCTAATAATTATATCACTATCTTTAATAGAGTACTCTAAATTTAAACCTTTAAAAGCTAAATCAAGCGTTTTTGTTACTGGAGCATTTTTAACATTTAAAAGAACTTTAGAATTTAAACTAGCTATATTGCTATTAAAAAAGAAATCGTAATCTGTTTTACTAGAAATTAAGTCAAAAAGTTCTTGAATAGTCAACTCCTTATTTATTGTTAATAAGGGCGCTTGCTCTTTATCTGTTTTTACTGTTGTACCAGCAAAGGCAAAAGAAGATGCAAAGAAAATGCTTAGAAAAATAGTTAGTATTTTTAAGTTGAGTTTTTTGTAAAATCTTATTGTAATATGTTTACTCATATTTTTTTTGTTTTTAAATGATTAGTTGTGATATTCTATTTATTTTTAATTGAAAAACAATTCTACCTTGTTTTCAATAATTTTATAACTAATGCCTTCAGTATATTTAAGCATTTGTAAAAAATGAATTAATTCATTTTCTTTTTTAAGAGTTCCAGTAAATCTAAATTGTTTTATTTTTTCATCTTTTAAAATAAAACTTACGTTATACCAATTATCAAGTCTTGTTACTATGTTCTCTAACTTTTCATTTTCAAAAATCATTCTGTTCATAGTCCAAGAAACTTCATTTTGAACATTTACATTTTGTACAATAATTTTATTTTGATTGTGGTATAATTTAGCTTGAGTTCCAGGTTTAATCTTTTGATTTTCTCCGTGAGGATTAGAAACATTAATGGACCCATTAATTAAAGTTGTACTGGTGTAACCATCATTTTCATAATTTGATACATTAAACTCGGTACCTAATACTTCAATTTTTAAATCTGAAGATTGTACAATAAACGGACGCTTCTTATTATGTGCTACGTCAAAAAAAGCTTCACCTGATAAATCTACTTTTCGTTGTTTTGAAATTGTAGAGTTATTAAAAGAAATAGTACTGTTTGAATTTAATTCAATAGCAGTTCCATCAATTAGTGTTAATGCGTATTTTTTTCCTTTTGGAACAATTATTTTAAACGCATCATCATTTTTGTTAGAAATTAAATTATCAGTTGAAATAAAATTTATTGTTTCAGAATTGACGTTTACAAGTACACCATTTTTTAATAACCATTTACTATTGGTGTCTTCAGAGATTTTAAAGTATTCATAGGTTGAAGTTTGTATTAAAATATCTGTATTGTTGTATTCTGTTTTTGTTAAGTGTTCAGCAAAAGAAGTTGTATTTTTGGTTGAAGTAAAATACATTGTAGCTATTGAAATTAATAAAATAACAGCTGCTGCATATTTTAAAAAGTTGCTTGGTCTTAATACTTTTAATTTAGAACTTTTTATTTTGTTAGAAGCTTCTAATAAATTAATATATTGTTGTTTAATAAATGCTTCTGATTTTACAGATTTAGAATCGTCAATATTTAAGGTTTTTAGTTTGGAAAGTATAAGAGTAGCATTGTCAAACTTTTTTAAATCTTCTGTATCTAATTCACTTTTAAAATTCATCCAAAAATGATTATTTGTTTTAAAATTTGATGTTACCCAAATAATAAATTTATCATCATTTAATAAATCATTAATATTGTGCTTCTCTATTTTGGACATAATTTTTGTATGGTTGTTATTAATAAGAGTGTAATTTTTTGTTTTGTACTATGTATTTTTTAATAAAAATTGATTTTTTTTCAATAAATAAGATAGTTTACTGGTAAATAACTGCTTATATGTGTTGTTTTTTGAAAAAAATCTTTTAATATGGTATTTTTATTAAAGAACCAAAAGATATGGCATTCATAAATAATTTGTTGGTACCATACCAAGCTCCCCTAAAATTAGGATTGTCTGCAAATAGTATAGTTCTTCCGTTGCCAACTTTACTTACTATAATTGCTGCAGATTTTTTTATATAATTGTTAATGTTTTCTGGTGAAACATAACCATCAATATGTGGGTTTTCTGTGTATTTAGCAACTGTTGAAAATCTACTTTTTGTTGGTGAAATAAAAACTTTGTTATTTTTATATATTGGTATTTTTAAATCGTGATAACCATAAGCAATTGGATGTGTAATGTCTAAATCTATTTCAAAAATGGCTCCACCAATGCTTTGTTTGCCAATTACAGCTCTTGAATCGGCATAATTAAACCTAGATTTTGTTGTGTCTTTTACCCAATCTAATAAGTTTTCTTCAACTATTTTATTTTTTATAGCCCAAGAACTAGCTGTTCTTGTTGTGATTAATGTATTTCCTAAGCTTATCCAGTTTTTTAGTTTTTCTTTGTCTTTTTCAGATAAAAGGCTGTAACTACCTGAAACCATTACAATAACATTATACCTATGTAAATCCGTTTTATAGAATAATCTTTCTGGTACTTTCACAATTGGCATTTGCATTCTTTTTTCAAATAAATGCCAAACTTCACCTGCTTCATATGCAGAAACACCACCTTTAACAAGCATCATAACTTTAGGTTGTTTAAGCGTAACAAAATTTGTACTTCCAAGATCAATTCCTTTTAAACTATAACCAGTATTTACAGAATATACTTGTATTTTATATTGTTCACTAAGTGTATTTATTATTGAAAAAAGCGTGTCTTTGTCTATGTTTTGAATGCTTACTGGTATTAGTAAAGTTCCTCTGCTAAAAGAAACTTCAGTTTCATTTGCAATTGTTGTAATTGGTTCTACCGCAGTTTTAACAATAATATTTTTTTCTTGTAATTTGTGTAAAAGCGCAGGAGCATAATAATCATCCCAAGGAATTAAATAAGCGTACTCACTTAAAGAGCACTTGTCAATTTTAACAGTGTTAGATTCAGGAGTAATTTTATTTTTATATGCTATATCTTTTGAAAGTGGAGCATACTTCATATTATAAAAATTTGCAACCGACCAAGAAGAGGCATCATAAAAAACACTATCTCTATATTTATTGTAAGTTTCAAATATGGTACGAACCATTAAATATTCCTTCTGTTTTGTTGGTACGGTGTAAGCATAACCTTTCTTGTAAGTGTTGTTTTTTAATTTTAAATCTTTATCTAATGGGTATGCTTTAATTTTATGTTTTAGTAGTAAGTCTAAAAAGGCTTTATTTCTGTTTTGATCATAATTATCTCCAAAAACATAAGCTTTAATTTTACTTTCTGAAGCTTGTTCAATAGCATTCTTAAAAAATTTATTTTGATAAGAATATAAAAGATCTTTATTTTTTATTGCAGCGTTTATAGTTGCAAAAGTAGAGACGAATTGATTTCTTATGGTAAAAGGAAATGATAAATTACCTGTTGTAGTTTCTTGTAAATGTCCTCTTGCTGCTGCTTGTTCAAATAATAAAGCTAGAGAACCTTGTAAATCTCCGTAAGTAGAGCCGTAACCAGGATATGTTGCATCATATTTTTCTTTAGTAAAGTATAGAGAACCGATTTCATCTAAATCTTCACTAAATTGTTTTGCAAAAGCAAATGTTAATGAAGTATAATTTTCATCAGGTGTTACGGGGTTTAATGATGCTGATAAAGGTTTTGGCTCAAAAAAGAATGTACTTGTTGTACTCATTTCGTGAAAATCTGTAACCACATTTGGATACCATTCATGAAACCATTTTAAACGAGCATTGCTTTCTGGTTGTACAGCTAGTAATAAATCTCTATTTAAATCAAATAAATAATGATTTGTTCTTCCTCTTGGCCAACCTTCGTTATGTTCAATGTCGTTTTTATCTGCAATAGGAGGGGTGCCTTTAAACGAATTTACCCAATTAGTAAACCGATCTCTTCCATCTGGATTAATAGTTGGTTCTAGAAATATGATAGTATTGTCTAAATATTTTTTTACTGTGGGGTTTTCTGAAGCAACTAAGGTATAAGCTGCTAATAAAGCGGCTTCAGTTCCTGAAGGTTCGTTTCCATGAACATTGTATGCTAAATTTATAAAAACAGGTAAATCTGTAAAATCAGTTATATCTATATTTTCATCTACAACTTGTAAATGTTTCTCTTTAATACTTGTTAAATTTTTATGATTTTCTAACGAAGTAATTGTTAAAATAACAAGTTTTCTATTTTCATTTGTTTTTCCAATAACTTTTAAAGAAGCTTTATCTGACAGTTCTGCTAATTTTTCCATATATGAAATAACTAAGTCATGTCTTGTATGGAAATCACCAATTGCATATCCTAAAAATTCTTCAGGACTTGGGATGTTTTTATTGAAAGGAGCATATTCTTCAAAATAATAATTTTGAGAAAAAACAATTGATTGGGTAAGAATAAATAAAATGATTGTAAAGAACTTTTTTTTCATAAAAATGAGGTGCTTAGATGTTTTTGAATAAATTTAGTTGTTGTAGTTATAAAATAGAGGTCTAATTTTATATTTGTACTATGTAAAATTTGTTAAAATGTGATTTTAATTAAAAACTAGAAAAAGTAAATGGGTGTAATCTTTCCCTAAAGTGCGTAATTTTTTTATTGCTCCAGCTAATATATTTCTTACAGTTTGGTATTTAATGTCAAGTGTTTCGGAAATTTCAAAATTATTAAAGTTTTGAAAATATTTTAAATAGACAATTTCACGTTCTCTTGGACTTAATTTTTTAATAAGTTTTTTTAAATCTTTTAGTATTATTTCTTTGCTATGGTCGTCTTCCTCATACGGAATTGTACCTTCAATTAAATTGAATTCTAATTTAGAATTTTTTTTAACCTTAAATATTTGATTTCTAAAACTTTTAAATAAATAAGCTTTAACATTTTTTACTTCAGTATTTTGGTTTTTGTAGTTTAAAATATTTAAAAAAGTATCGTGAATACAATCTTCTATTTCAGAGGAGCTTAAATATCTTTTACCAAAATTATAAAGCATTTGATAATTAGAATTATAAATAGTTTGAAACGAAGCCATATCTCCATTAATAAAAGAATTCCATAATTGTTCTTGTGAGTTAATAGTTGAATTATTTTGTGAATTATTCAATGGATTCTTCATTTACATGTAAATTATCCTTTATTTTTGTGATAATGATTTGTTTTTCGGAATTACAAACATACAATTTATTAAAATAATAATTTAAAAACTGTAGCTACAAGTTAAAAAAAATAAATAATAAATAGGGTAAAACTTTAGTAATAAAAGCGTTATTTAAATTTAATTTTTTAAAAAAAAATAAATTTAGTGATCTGTTCAGTGGGGGATGTGTGAATTGTATTTTTAAATTAAAACTTATAATGTAACACCTTATAAGTTTTAATTTATTTTTTGGGGGTTTTTCATGTTTTCTTCCATTTCTTTTTTTAGATCTACAGCGTGTATGTAAATAGACATTTTACTTCTAAGAAAGTATAAAACTGTCATAATAATTACTGCAATTGGAACGGTGTAGATAAATTCTACTTCATCAACAAATTCTTCACTATCGTTTACAACAGCTATAAGTTGAAATAAATAAACCGAAATAGGGATAATTAGCGAATGTACCCACCAATGTTTATTTGTAATAAACCAAATTATTAATAGTAAGAATGGTACAAATTTACCTAAAAAAGTATATATAAAAGATTGAACACTAATGTAATAACCTCCTTTTAAAGTTCCAAAAAAAGTTTCATAAGTTTCTAATTCGTCAGGGATTACTCTATAGATATATAAAAGATATGGGGTGGAAATTATTAATAAGATTATAATACTTCCAAGAAATAATGATCTTCTTTTTCTGTTTTTCATTAATAAATCTACCTAAAGTGAGTTGCAATCAAATTTATATAAAATAAATGAAGAATAAAAATAAAGAAAACAACAAAACACAATACTTGTATTGTGTTTTGTTGTTTTCTAGTAAAAATATTATGTAAAATAATTACCCTTGTCTTGGTATTATTATTTTGTCTTTTCTAATAGCTTGATTATCTGTTGATGTATTACTTAATGCAATTGCTGTAAAAAATCCTGCTACAAGTAACAATCCGAAAATTAATTTTATTTTTCTCATTTTAATAAGGGTTTTAATGAATTAGTAAGATGTTTCAAATGTAGTGATATTTTGAATATAAGCAAAAAAAATCCGACTTTATTTTTAAAAATTTTTAAAAATAATGCGAATGAAATCAATTTCCCTATATTTTAAAGGGTTTACCTCTAATTTATAAAGAGAAAATTGCTTTAAGTTTTAAGTGTTAAAACTTCTATGTTGGAGATTTTTTAAATAAAATAGTTGTCAACATATCCTCTCCGTAAAAAATATGTAACCTAAATACTATTTTAAAAATACAAAGTTAGCTATATTATTAAGATGTTCAAAGTATTCTAAAAAATAAGTGTTTTATTGTTTTAGATGTATTGTTTTCTTTATTTTAAGTAAATGTTTGCTATTTATTTACTTAGAGAGCTTATAAGTTAGTTTTTTTTAAATTTTAAAAAGAAGTTATTCATTTAAACTTTACGGCAAATTAAAATTATTTTATTGTTATTTAAGTCTGTTGTAAAAAATAAGTATTGATTTCCTCCATCTTTTAAACCTGTTTTTTTTCTAATTTGAGCCACTGATTCTGGAAAGTTACGGATGGTGATATTAGCTTTTTTAGAAGGAATTAATTTTTTTAACTGTTTTTTGTCATAAGAAATACAGTGCATAATTTCAAAACTTCGTCCTGGGAAATCTATTAATTTATCTGAAGTATATAGATGTGAATGTTGATGTAGCTTATCTATTTTTAATTGTGCAGAAACTTGGTTAAATGCACCTGATTTTAATATAGCAGCATTTGGTTCAAAAATATATTTTTTAGGTTTAGAATACGTAGCAAAAAAATCTTCATCTAAGTTAAAATTAAATAATTGTTCTTTATTTTTATTAAAATTAATTGTTTTGATAAAAACTGCTTTTGTGTAGTTTTTCTTTAGAATAAATAATAATTCTTTAACTTCATTTTCAACAGCAATTATATGTATTTCTTTTACAAATTTTAATTCGTTTATAGCGCTTGTAATATCTAGAATAGGCGATATTTTAAGGAGAATATTTGAAGTTTTTTTAAATAAAAGATCTAGATTTTCTGGAATATTTGGTAAGCAATCGTTTAATAAAAACACTTTACCTTTAGCTTCATTTCTTCTAGAAGGATCTGCGTATATCCAACCGAATTTGTTAGTTGTGTTTTCTAAAAAAGCAATGCCATCTCCTATATGTGTACGTATGTTTTTTACATTTAATTGTGTGTAATTGTGTGCTGTAATTGCTGATAATTTAGCATTTAATTCACAATGTGTGATGGTATTAATATTTCTAGAGAAATAATAACAATCTATACCAAAACCACCTGTAATGTCAATTAAACTGTCGCCTTCAACTAAATTGGATTTATAATTTGCAGTAACTTCAGATGATGTTTGTTCAATATTTAACTTATTAGGATAGTAAATATTAGAGGTTGAAAACCAATTCGGTATTTTTTTCTGACAGCGTTTTTTTGCTTCAATTTGGCTTGCAATTTCTTGGATTGAAACGCCTTCAAAAGGGCTTCCTTTTAAAACTAATTTTGTTAAATCTGAATTTATATTTTTTGTAATAAATTCTTGTACTTCAGTATTTAAAATGACTTTATTCAAATTGTTAATTGCTTAGTTCAACCAGTTTGGTTATTGTGTTCCAATTTCTTGTAGTGGCATCGGTATTTAATTTTTTTTCGAACATATTGTTGCTTAATTTGGTTTTTCCATATCCATTTGGACAATATAAATAAATTGTATTTTCAATTTGTTCAAACTCATCATCTATTGCATTTATATCTATTTGTAAGTGTTCTTCAATTGTTCCTAAATTAAAATTTTTATGTAAGAGTGTAACATGTAATTTTGAAATATCTAAATCTGGATTCTTAATAAGGAACGGATTAGAATTAAAGATAGCTAACAGTTCTTTTTTAGTTAATAGTATAACTTTTATTGTATAGCCAAAATGTTTTAAAATTGCTGAAACTATTGTGTCTTCAATAATTATAGACTCTTTAATGTTTGAATTAAAAATGATGTTTCCACTTTGTTTGTAAGTGACAACATCTTGATAGCCTAAATCAGTAAATACAGTTTTTAATTCATTCATTTTAATGTTATTCTTACCAGAAACATTTATACCTCTTAAAAGTGTGATGTAAGTTGTCATAATTTATTATTTTATGCATTTAATTGAAGTAGCTAAATTAGTTCATCAAAATAATTTAATTACAAATCCTTAGTTAAGGATTTCACAATTTTATTATCGGCTAAAAATGCTTTTAAAATAACTTTAATTGCAGTGTATGTTGGTATGGCAACAATCATTCCTGTAACACCAAATAAAATTCCTGCAATCATAATTATTAAAAATATTTCTAAAGGATGCGATTTTACACTGTTAGAAAATATAAGAGGCTGACTTAAAAAATTATCTATTAATTGAGCAATTACATAGCCAATCATTACATAAATGGTAGTTGGTAAAATTACAGTTTGAAAATCTTCACCTAAATTACTGCTCATAGATAAAAACAGCATTAACACACCACCAACTAGAGGTCCTATGTATGGAATTAAATTTAGCAATGCACATAAAAATGCTATAACTATGGCATTTTCTATACCAAAAATAAGTAAAGTTATGGTGTAAATTACAAACAGTATACTAATTTGAAAAACCAAGCCAATAAAGTATCTAGATAATAAATGATTTATGGTTGCTAAAGATTTTTTTAATTTATTTTCGCTTTTATCACTTACCAAAACATAGATTGAGCTTTCCATAATTTGGGTGTCTTTCATTAAGAAAAAAGTAATAAAAAGTACTGAAAATAAGCCGATGCTTAAATTTCCAACCGTACCAATTACAGAATTCAATAAATTTGGTATTGCTGTAATATTTTTAAATAAATCTGCGTGTTTTAATTCATCTAAAACATTTACACCTTTTGCTAAAAAATAATCGTTTATTTGAATTATTAAATCTTGAATATTTGTTTGAAGTTGATCTATATTTAATAGAGATAAATTTTGACCTTGTTCAATAATTAAAGGGATAAACATTGAAATTAAACCCAAAAAAATTCCAATAAAAAATAACATTGTAAAAATTACAGCTAAGGTATTTGGAAATTTTAACTTTTGTTTTAAAAACAATATTATTGGACTTGCGATTAGTGCTATAACTGAAGAAATTGCAATATAAACTAAAATAGATTGTACTCTATATAAAAAATAAAGTAATAAAGTAATGCCAATTAGTATGGCAATTGCTTTTAATATTCCTTTTGTAATTGTATTTGAATTCATTTAATGTATTTTAAAATTTAAAATCCAGCAGCTTTATCATCTCCTCTTGGATCTTCGCCTCCTTCTAATTTTCCATTTGCTAGCACTAATATAGCATCTACTTTACCAATTATCAAAGATTCTCGTTCTAATAATTTGTAACCTAAATTTTGTAAATTAGTTTTTGTAATACTATCAAAACCTTTTGGCTCCATTCTAATATTGTCTGGCAACCATTGGTGATGAAACCTAGAGGCATTAACAGATTCTTGCATTCCCATATTAAATTCGGTAACATTTAAAATATTTTGTAATACTGAAGTTATTATTGTAGAGCCTCCAGGGCTGCCAACTACCATTTTTAGTTTTCCGTTTTGCGAAACAATAGTAGGTGTCATAGAACTTAACATACGTTTTTCAGGCTCAATAGAATTTGCTTCAGAACCAACTAAACCATAAGTGTTTGGTGTGCCTGGTTTTGCACTAAAATCGTCCATTTCATTATTTAAAAAGAAACCGCCATTTTTCACATATACTTTTGATCCATAAGCTGTATTTAAAGTTGTGGTTACTGCAACAGCATTTCCAAATTTATCAACAATAGAGTAGTGGGTGGTTTCTTCACTTTCATATCCATTTAATTTTCCGTGAGAGATTTCAGAAGATTCTGTAGCTTTTTCCCAAGAAAAACTTTCCATTCTATGGTTAATATAGTTGGTATTTAATAAACTATCAATAGCAACAGAAACAAAGTCTGGATCACCCAAATAGTGTGCTCTATCTGCATAAGCACGTCGTTCTGCTTCGGTTAATAATTGAATGTATTTTGTAGAATTATGTTCAAATTCATCTAAATTATAAGGTTCAATAGCTTTTAATATTTGTGCTAAGCAAATTCCGCCACTAGAAGGAAGTGTCATAGAAGTAATTTGTAAATCTTTATAATTAAAAGTTATTGGAGTACGCCATTTAGCTTCGTATTTTTCTAAATCTTCCATTGAAATAATTCCACCTAATTCATGAATGTAATTAACAATATGTTCGGCAGTTTTTCCTTGGTAAAATTCATCTTTACCATTTATTTTAATACGCTCTAAAGTATTGGCTAATTCAGTAAATTTTAAAGTGTCTCCAGCTTTCCAGATTGTATCTAAATAAATAGTATAATTATTGGCTTTTTTGAATCTAGTACGACTGTTATTTAAATTGTTTGCTTGATATTCTGTAACAATAATTCCATTTTTAGCCAAATCAATAGCGGGTTGAATCAATATTTCTATAGGAAGTGAACCAAATTTTTTATGAGCCTCAAAAATACCTGCAATGGTTCCAGGAATACCAACCGCCATTGCACCTAAAGTGCTTTTATTTTTAATAAAATCGCCATTTTTAGTTAAATACATATCTTTTGAAGCCAATAAAGGGGCTTTTTCACGATAGTCTAAAGCGCCTGTTTCTCCATTATTTAATCTGTATACCATAAATCCGCCGCCGCCGATATTTCCTGCAATAGGAAAAGAAACCGATAGAGCAAGTTCGGTAGCAACCATGGCATCAAAGGCATTTCCGCCTTTTTTTAGTATTGCAACTCCAATTTTTGAAGCTTCTTCACGTGCAGAAACAACCATTGCACTGTCTGCAATTAAGCCTGTAATTTTTGAAGGAGCGTTTACTGGTTTTGGTTTACATTGAATGAGTAAAATACTTAAAAGTAAGATTGAAATTAATGTTCTCATTTTGTTAAAAGATAAGTTGTTTTTTCAGTTGTAAAATCCATTAGTTCTTTAAAATATGCAGTAAAATCAGCTTCAAATTCTAAGTAATGTAATTTTAAATCTTCAGTGGCTAAATCCATTTTAGAAATACCTTTTGTACGTTTGTTCATTCCTTTTAAAACACGGTCAATTCCTTCTATTGAAGCATAATTTACTAACCAGTTGTATTGAATCATGTTTGGTAATAAATGCTGAAGTTCTTCTGGAAAAGTAGCTATATTTTCATTTAAAAAGGAATAGACGTTTTCGGCGTAAAGTTCTAATGGAATTTCAGAATAATTAGACCAGTTTTTTGCCAAATAATGGTCGTATAAAATATCGATGATTACGCCATTATAATGTCTGTAACGTTTGTTTAATCGGCGCATACTCTTTTTAACTATTGGATGCGTATCTGTAAAAGTGTCTATTTCTCGATGTAATAAAATACCAACTTTAATTTCGTGAGGGTATTTTTTATAATCTTTGCCTTTAATAGCATCTGAAATAAAGTTTCCAATTAAAATGTTTTTATTGTTTTTGGAAAGGTATAAATGTGCTAAAAAGTTCATTGATTTATTTTGTAACAATGATACAAAAAAATCTGCCATTGGCAGATTTTAAAGTTTGATATTCTAACTAAAAAGTTTGAAATATTTAAATGAAACGGTTTTTTATACCTAATCTTTCCAATTAAAAGCACTAATTCTTACACCGGTAAAGCAATCATCCATACAATTATTTGGAACATAACCACAAAGTTCAAGAATGCCATTTTCAGTAGTTTCGAAATAAATAGTGTTACTTTTTTTATCGACTGTTAAATATTCTTCAGCACAAATATCATAGATTTCATCAATGGTAAGTAGGCTTGCTCCGTAATCGTGAGAACCTAAGTCTTCTGTAGTTTCGGTATAAGAATCAATATTAATTTTATCACCATTTGATGTGTCTATTTGGTATCTTTGGTATGTTCGTGAAATGATAATACCATTTTCTATTTCTAATGTAGTGGCACTTCCATATCCGGCCCAAGAACCAGTGGAAGTTTCATAAGTATATGAATTTTCATGACTGCTTTTTAGTTGGTGCCAAGTGTTTAAACTTTGATTATAGCTATAGTTGTTTTCTCCTTTTATTTCAAAAATATTGTCTTCCTTTTCACAAGAAATAAAGGTTATTGCTAGAAGAATTATGATGTTTATTTTTTTGTAGATTTTTTTCATTATAATATTTTTAATCATAGAATAAGTAGGAATGACACATTTAATTTAATCCTTTTGCTATTTCAATCAATTCTTTAAATTCAGCTTTAAAACCGTATTCATCGTTTAAGTTTGTAGCATTCAACCATTCTAAAATAGTATCATAATTACTAGTTCCTTTGTATTCTGAATCTGAAAGTAACATAGAAAATGATACCACACTCGATGTGAATTTCATAAAATCGCTTGCTTGATTAAATGTTTTTCCTTGGTCAAATATTTCTAATTCTATTGGAATACTAACATCAGCATCTGGGTTTTTATACCTAAAATCTATTGTAAATGTTGGAGTAGCTTGTGTGTTCTCATTATTTTTTGGAACAATTTCATACAAGGCAGTAACATTTTGGTTTGCTCCAATTTCACCAGCATCTTTTTTATCATCTTCAAAATCTTCATCATTTAAAATCCTGTTTTCATAACCGATTAAACGGTATGCTTCAACATTGTTTGGGTTAAATTCAACCTGAATTTTAACGTCTTTTGCAACAGTATAAAACTTGCTATAATCGTAAATAAAGACTTTTTTTAGTTGTTCAATAGTATCAATATATTCGTAAGTTCCGTTTCCGTTATTAGCAATTTGTTCTAAAGCAGCATCGTTTAAGTTACCACTTCCAACACCTAAAACAGTAATGTAGATACCTAATTCTCTTTTTTCTTCAATTAGTGTAACAAGCTCTTCTTGACTGGAAGCGCCCACATTAAAATCGCCATCTGTACCAATAACTATTCTATTATTCCCGTTTTCTATAAATTGTTGTTGTGCAATTTCATAAGCTGTAATAATGCCTTCTGCACCGGCAGTACTTCCACCAGCACCTAATTTATTTATTGCGTCTTTAATTTTTTGTTTTTCGTTTCCAGCGGTAGCTTCTAAAACTACACCAGCCGAACCGGCATAAGTAACAATAGCAACGTTATCGTTAGCTGTTAAGCCATCAACAAAATAGTTGAAGCCATTTTTTAATAAATCTAATTTATCTTCACTTGCCATAGAACCTGAAACGTCTATTAAAAAAACAAAATTAGAAGCGGGTTTGTTTTCTGAAGTAATTGGTTTTCCTTTAAGACCAATTCTAACCAATTTATTAGAAGTATTCCAAGGGCATTCACTTACTTCTCCGTTTAAAGTAATTGGATGTGAAGTATTGTTTGAAGGGTAATCTAATTGAAAATAATTTATTAATTCTTCAGTTCTAATTGCACCATTTGGCGGTAATGCTAAATCTTGTTGTAAATACCTACGCATATTTGCATAAGCAGCGCCGTCGGCATCGGTTGAAAATGTTGAAGTTGTATTATCTGCGGTGTTTATAAACGGATTTTCAGTATACTCATTGTATTGATCTCCGGTAGGAATATATCCTTCACCATAATCTACATAATAATTTTCGCTACTACTATCTAATGTGCTGTCTGAAATTTCACAAGAAATAAATGCAAAGCTTATTAAAAATAATAAGTTAAATTTTAAAGCAGGTTTTAGGAAACGTTTCATATTGATATTTAATTAGTTCAATTATATATTTTCAATACGAAATATTAATACAGAACGCTACATTAAGTTTTATTTATTTTTTTTCTTATTACTATAAAAAGCTAATATTCCCATAAAAAGACCAAAAAACACTAGATTGATTATAAATTTTAATAGTCTAAAATCTTGCTCATTGGAATAATCATATCCAGCCATAAGTAGCGCATATATAAACCCTGCTAATAAGCCAGATTTAATGATTGAATTTGTTTGAGTTTTCATAATTATGTACTAAAAGGATTATTATCTTTTTCGTGAATTGTTAAATACTTATTTCTACCAATAGTTATATAATAAAGAGGAAATAGAAACCCGATTCCTGCTAAAAGTATAAAGGAATTAGCTTCAATTTTAAATACGTATTTTATTAAAAAAAATAACGACATAACTCCTAAGGCAACGGGCATAATAATATTTCCATATTTAAATCCGGCTATTTCAATTTCCATAGATTTATTTTCAAGAAAATTTATATTTTTTGTTGGGCTTTTACACCAATCTATTTTTCCATTAATTTTATGAGTTCCAGCTGTAACATCAAATTCTTTAGTTTCTCCATTGGCAATTGTTCCTATTTTTTTACCATCTAGATAAATGCCATAATTTCTTGCCATATTATTCCATTCATTATTTCTAATAATAATTAATTTCGCCATTTTTTATAGGGTTTAGCCATTTTTTATTGAGTATTTACTTCATTCCAAATTTTTCTAATAAAAGTAACATCTTTTTTTAGTCTTTTTAATACTTCTAGTTTATTAATAGTTGGAACTTTACCTTTTTCTGCACCTCCTAAATCATATTCTGCGTGTAAGGAAATAGGTACATTAATTTGGTGTTTTTTTAGTAATGAAAAATAGTAATGAAAGTCTATCATTCCTTCACCTAATGGACAGAATGCAGGTCTCCATTTTCCATTTATATTTTTCCATTTGTAATCTTTAATTGCTAAAGTATTTATATGTGGTTTAATTAAATCGAATCCGATTTCCCAATTTTTACCACCTTCAATAGATGCATGTGCAATGTCGTATTGAACACCCAAATTTGTTGGTAAAATACCAGCTAATACTTGTTGTAATCCCCAAATTGAAGATCCGATAAAATGCCCAGAATGATTTTGATAAGCTCCGCTAATTCCAGTTTTATGGTTGAGTTCAGCTAAATTATTCAGTTTGGTTTTTGCCTTGTCTAAATTTTCTGTGACAGGAAAATTACGATCATACCTTAACCAGTCTGACCGATAAAATTGATAACCTTGTTCTTTAGCAGTTTCCAATACCAAAATTTGAGTAGCATCTTTTGGTGAAATTACTTTTGTAGTTATCATTTTAGGTATTAAGCCATATAATTTCATTTGTTCGGTTGCCTTTGGAAGGTCTTCTAGAACATTTTCTGGAAGCACATGTCCATTTGGTCTTACGGTAAGGTCAATGCCATCAAAACCAATCTCTTTAACGGCTTTGCATAAATCTTTATAGTCTAAAAACTGTAAACATTTAGAAAAAACATGTAGTTCAAGGTTGTTGTTTGATATTTCTTTCGGTGAAAATAAATTACTCGAAGTTAAATTTAGAGGGACTAACAAAGTTCCACTAGCCAGGGCAGTTTTAGTCATAAAATCTCTTCTGTTTAGTAGTGAAAGTTTTATCATTGTAGAAATTAATATTGATAATTAAATCACTAATTTAATGAATTACTTGTTCTTATTTATATTGAAATAAAAAAAATAGATTTTTAAAGATGTAGCTAAAAGTTCTTGATATAGTTTTTATCCATTTCATTTTAAAAAACTACTAGAAGAGACATGTTTTAT
The DNA here is from genome assembly GCF_022429565.1 of Lutibacter sp. A64. Taxonomy (NCBI): domain Bacteria; kingdom Pseudomonadati; phylum Bacteroidota; class Flavobacteriia; order Flavobacteriales; family Flavobacteriaceae; genus Lutibacter; species Lutibacter sp. A64. Next base: position 1,526,624 of record NZ_CP092487.1, on the reverse strand, counting down.
ATTTTTTTAAATAAGGTATGTTTAAACAATCAATTAATGAGAAACAACTTTTAGTCCAACTATTGAAATTATTAAAGTTGTAATAAAAAACAATCTCCAAAAAGTAGCAGGTTCTTTAAATAGAAAAATTCCGACTAATACTGTTCCAACAGCACCAACTCCTGTCCATACGGCATAAGCAGTTCCAATAGGTAGTTGTTGGGTTACTTTAACAAGTAAAAGCATGCTTATAGATAAGCAGATTAAAAACCCAATATACCAATATGTGGTTATAATACCTGTTGATTCTTTGGCTTTTCCAAGGCAAGCAGCAAATGCAACTTCAAAAAGACCTGCTATAATTAATAAAATCCAATTCATTTATATTAAATTGTTTTGTGGCTATATTTTAATTTAAAACGTAAAAATAGTTTTACCAAAATTATGAATTTATTACATAAAAAAGCCACAACTTAAAAGTTATGGCTATAATTTTATAATTAAAAATAGTTCTAACTATTTAACATTACAGGCATTACTAACATAGTAATAAATTCACCTTCTTCAACACCATCAATAGGCGTTAAAATACCGGCTCTGTTTGGTAAACTCATTTCAATTAAAATGTCGTTAGAGCTTAAATTGCTTAACATTTCAGTTAAAAAACGAGAGTTAAAACCAATTTGCATATCGTCTCCTTGGTATTCACAAACTAAACGTTCTTCGGCTTTGTTAGAGTAATCTATATCTTCAGCAGAAATATTTAATTCTGTTCCTGCCATTTTAAGTCTAATTTGGTGCGTAGTTTTACTAGAGAAAATAGAAACACGTTTTACTGAATTTAAAAAAGTACCTCTATCTACAGTAAGTTTGTTTGGATTTTCTTTTGGAATTACGGCATCGTAATTTGGATATTTTCCATCAATTAATCTACACACTAAAACTACATTGTCGAATGTAAATTTTGCGTTAGAATCGTTGTATTCAATAGTTACATCATTGTCTACCGTTCCTAAAATTCCTTTTAATAAATTTAAAGGTTTTTTTGGCATTATAAATTCGGCAGTGTCATTTGCAGTAACATCTGTTCTAGAATATTTAACTAATTTATGTGCGTCTGTTGCAACAAAAGTTAAGCTTTCTGCACTAAATTGAAAAAATACACCACTCATTACAGGTCTTAAATCATCATTACCAGCAGCAAAAATTGTTTTAGAAATTGCTGTTGCTAATATGTTTCCTGGAATTACTGTGCTACTAGGAGATTGTATTGAAACAGCCTTAGGAAACTCGTTTCCATCAAAATAAGCCATATCATATTTACCGTGACTAGAACTAATTTCTATGGAATTATTTTCTTCTGTTTTAAATGTTAATGGCTGATTTGGAAATGTTTTTAAAGTATCCAACAATAAACGTGCAGAAACAGCTACTGATCCTTCAGAATCTGATTCAACATCAATAGTTGTACTCATTGTTGTTTCTAAATCCGAAGCAGAAATTGTTAACTCATTTTTATTCAATTCGAATAAGAAGTTATCTAAAATAGGTAAAGTATTACTACTATTAATTACACCACCTAAAACTGAAAGTTGTTTTAATAATTGGCTACTTGATACTATAAATTTCATTTAAGATTATTTTAATGAATAAGTTACAAATATATTCTAAATATATTGTTATAAAAATATTATTTATTAACAGTTAAAAAGTTGAAAAAAGTTTTAAAACTAAGATTAATAGTGAGTTATAAAAACAGTTTTTAAAAAAGTTATAATTATGTTAATATAGTGACTATTAAACCTGATGCTATTATTTAAATTTTATATTTGTTTCCACTACTAAATTAATGAAATTTTTTATGAATAAAATTACAATTTTCTTTTTATTATCTATTTTATCTTCAACATTAGTATTTTCTCAAGCACCCAAAAAACCAACATCTGGAGATATTTACGAATCTATTCAAAAGTTAAATTTTTTAGGTACAGTTTTATATGTTGCAGCACACCCAGATGATGAAAATACACGGTTAATATCTTATTTTGCAAATGATGTAAAAGCAAGAACGGCTTATTTAAGTTTAACAAGAGGAGATGGCGGCCAAAATTTAATTGGTCCTGAAATTAGAGAATTGTTAGGTGTAATTAGAACCCAAGAATTATTAGCTGCTAGAAAAATTGATGGTGGAGAACAGTTTTTTACAAGAGCAAACGATTTTGGTTATTCTAAACATCCAGATGAAACCTTAGAAATTTGGAATGAAGAAGAGGTTTTAAAAGACGTTGTTGCAGTTATTAGAAAATTTAAGCCTGATGTAATTGTAAATAGATTTAATCATACAACACCTGGAACAACTCACGGACATCATACAGCTTCAGCAATGTTAAGTGTAAATGCCTTTGATTTAGCTGCTGATAAAAATTATAAAACACATTTAAAAAATGATGAAGTTTGGCAAACAAAAAGGATGTTTTATAATACTTCTTGGTGGTTTTATGGAAGTCAAGAAAATTTTGAAAAAGCAGATAAAACTAATTTAATAGATGTAGAAATTGGTACATATTATCAACAAAAAGGCTTGTCTAATAGCGAAATTGCGTCATTAAGTAGAAGTCAACATCAATCTCAAGGTTTTGGAAATACCGGTTCTCGTGGTGATTTAACCGAATATTTAGAGTTTATAAAAGGTGATTTTCCTAAAAACAAAAATGTTTTTGATGGAATTGATACAACTTGGAATCGCCTAAAAGGAGGTAAACAAATTGCTAAAATTTTAACTGATGTTGAAAAAAATTACGACTTTAAAAATCCTGCTGCAAGTATTCCTCAATTAGTTGCGGCTTATAAATTAATTCAGAATTTAGAAGATGCTTATTGGAAAGAATTAAAAACCGATGAGATAAAAAATATTATTGCTGCTTGTTCTGGTTTGTATTTAGAAGCTGTTGCAGATAATTCAATAACAACTAAAACATCTAAAAACACCATTACTATTGAAGCGATAAATAGAAGTAATTCTAATATTAATTTAAAATCAGTAACTATTCAACCTTTAAATATTGTTGAAAATACAGCTGTTGCATTAACAAATAATACTTCACATAAATTTTCTGTTGATGTAGAGGTTTCTTCAGAAGTGAATAACACGTTTCCGTATTGGCTTCACACAAAAGGAACAATGGGAATGTATGAAGTGTCAAATAAAGAGTTGATAAGTTTGCCGGAAACTCCAAGAGAAATTAAAGCTGAGTTTTTGTTAGATTTTAATGGAATTACTATACCTTTTACTAAAGACGTTGTTTATAAATACAACGATCCGGTTAAAGGTGAAGTTTACCAACCGTTTGAAGTATTGCCAGAAGTTTCAGCAGCATTTACTGAAAAGGTACATATTTTTGCAGATGGTGCTTCACAAAAAATAGCAATAAAAGTTAAAGCTCTAAAAGCTAATTTAAAAGGAAATTTAAGCTTAAATATTCCTGAAGGCTGGAATGTTTCACCAACAAATTTCGATTTTAATTTAACACAAAAAGGAGCAGAGCAAAGCTTCCAGTTTAATGTGAGTCCGCCTAAAAATCAATCCGAAGGTTTTATTGCATCAATTATTAAAATTGACGGAAAAACGTATACAGATGAATTGGTTGAAGTTGATTATAATCACATTCCATTTCAATCCGTAGTAATGCCATCAGAAGCAAAAGTAGTGCGTTTAAATATTGAGAAGAAAGGTCAGGTTATTGGTTATATTCAAGGAGCTGGAGATGTTATTCCAACAAGTTTGCGTCAAATTGGTTATACAGTTGTAGAATTGAATGAAGATGAAGTAACACCAGAAAAATTACAAAATTTTGATGCTGTTGTTTTAGGAATTAGAACTTACAATACAAGTGATAGAGCTAAGTTTTATCAAGATAATTTACATAATTATGTAAAAAATGGTGGGACTTTAATTGTGCAATACAATACCAATAGAGGATTAAAAGTAGCTAAGGTTGCTCCATATCCATTAAGTCTTTCAAGAGATAGAGTTACAGATGAAAACTCTGAAGTACGTATTTTAAAAGCAAATCACGAATTGTTAAATTATCCCAATAAAATTTCAAAAGAAGATTTTAATGGTTGGGTACAAGAAAGAGGTTTGTATTTTCCAAATGAATGGGATTCAAACTATGAAGCAATTTTAAGTATGAACGATAAAAATGAAACTCCAAAAAATGGAAGTTTACTAGTGGCAAAATACGGAGAAGGTAATTTTATTTACACGGGTTTGAGCTTTTTTAGAGAATTGCCAGCAGGTGTTTCTGGAGCTTATAAATTGTTTGCAAATATGCTTTCAATTGGGAAAAATAACGTCGAAAAACCGTTAAAAAACTAACCATGGAACAACCTAAATATATTTGGAAAAAAGAATATACTGCTGTGTTGGTTGCTAATGCAGTTTACATTGTATTATTTTATATAATAATGAAATTCTTTTCGTAAACTATGGAACAATTAGACTGGATTATACTTATTGGAACCTTGTTATTTATTGTTTCTTACGGTGCTTATAAAACTAAAGGGAGTAAAAATGTAACAGATTATATTAAGGGTGGAAGTGAAGCTAAATGGTGGACAATCGGTTTGTCTGTTATGGCAACACAAGCTAGTGCAATAACATTTTTATCAACTCCTGGGCAAGCTTTTCATAGCGGAATGGGCTTTGTGCAATTCTACTTCGGATTGCCAATTGCAATGGTGGTTATTTGTTTGGTATTTATTCCTATTTACCATCGTTTAAAAGTTTTTACTGCCTATGAATTTTTAGAAAAAAGATTCGATTTAAAAACTAGAAGTTTAGCAGCAATTCTATTTTTAGTTCAGAGAGGTTTGGCGGCAGGGATTACTATTTTTGCACCAGCAATTATTTTATCAGCGGTGTTAGGCTGGGATTTAACCACGTTAAATATTATAATTGGTATATTGGTTATAATTTATACTGTAACTGGTGGAACAAAGGCAGTAAGTGTTACTCAAAAGCAACAAATGGCTGTAATTTTTGGAGGAATGTTTATCGCTTTTTATTTAATAGTAAGTTATTTACCTGCTGATATTTCATTCTCTAAAGCTTTAAAAATCGCTGGTGCAAGTGGTAAAATGGAAGTGCTAGATTTCTCTTTTAACTTAGATAATCGTTATACTTTTTGGAGTGGAATTATTGGAGGAACATTTTTAGCATTGTCTTATTTTGGTACAGATCAAAGTCAAGTACAACGTTATTTGTCTGGTAAATCTATGAAAGAAATGCAATTAGGACTTATTTTTAACGGTTTGTTAAAAGTGCCAATGCAGTTTTTTATATTGTTGGTTGGTGTTATGGTTTTTGTGTTTTATCAGTTTAATGCTTCGCCTTTAAATTTTAATCCGGCAGCTACAGAAATTGTTAAAAATTCTGAACATGCAGAAGAATATTTAGCATTAGAAAATAAGCACAAAGAAATAGAAGTTTTAAAATCTGAAGCAAATTTAAATTACGGGGAAGATTTAAATAATGAAGCTTTACTTGCTGAAATTCAAAAGTTAAATACTTTAGAAATTGAAAATAGAACTGAAGCAAAAGAGTTGATTAAAAAAGCAGATAGTAATGCAGAAACCAACGATAAAGATTATGTTTTTATTCATTTTATTTTAAATAATTTGCCACGAGGTTTAATAGGTTTGTTGTTAGCTGTTATTTTATCTGCAGCAATGTCTAGTACAGCTTCAGAATTAAATGCATTGGCAAGTACAACTGCAATGGATTTATTTAAGCGCAATGTAAAAGGTGAAAAATCTGAGCGTTACTTTGTAAACGCATCTAAGTGGTTTACATTAGCTTGGGGAATTATGGCAATATTAGTTGCCTGTTTCGCTAGTTTATTCGATAATTTAATTCAATTGGTAAATATTATAGGCTCAATTTTTTATGGCAATGTTTTAGGTATATTTTTATTAGCATTTTTTATAAAGTTTGTTAAAGGAAATGCAGTTTTTGTAGCTGCTATTATTACTCAAGCAATTGTTATTATTGGTTGGTGGCTCGATTGGATGCCGTATTTATGGCTTAATTTGTTTGGGTGTGCATTGGTAATAGGAATTGCTATTTTATTGCAAGCTTTTATTAAAAATACAGATTTAGAAACTGTTTAACTAAAGTGTTTTAAGCTTAATCTTAAAGTGTATAAAAGTTAATTAACACGTTGAGTATTTTGAAGAAAAAACCACATTATTTCGAGTGAGTTTTAAGCATTTTTTTTGCTTAATTTAATTGTGATTAATAGTTCTCGATATAATTTTTTTTCATTTTTTTTGAAAAATTACTCGAACTGATTTTTTTTAATATTGAAGCGTAAAAGGTTTTATAATTTGTTATGGGTTTAAATAATGAATAAATATTTATTGAAATACGTGTTTGAATTCTACCCGTTATTTAGTTAAAAGTTCAGTTATAAATGGTATATAGTTTCAGCTTAAATCTTATCAAAATAAATTTGTGCATTCACAATATAGAATTATTATTACATTTTTAAATTAAATATATTTTTATAAATGAACCCCTTAAAAAAGTATCTGTTTCTTGGTTTAATAATTACACTAATTTTTTTCGCTGCTTGTACTTCTGATGCAAAAGATGATGAACTTATAGAAGAAGTTACAGTAGAAAAAATAGCAATTACTAGTTTTGATATGTTATCAAAAAAGCATTCGTTTTCTGTAATTGCAGCAAACATTCAAGCGGTAGATTCGTTGGTTATTTGTTTGTTTCCATCGGTTGTGGAGTATTCAAAAATAAATCCAACTATAACATTTGAAGGTGCAAATATTGAATATAGAATCAATAATGGAATTTTTAATACATATACAACAAATGTTGGTGCTTTTATAGATTTTAGCTATCCAAACACAGTTGATTTTAAAGTTACAAATTCAGATGGTTCAGATTCTAAAATTTATAGAATAATTGTAGATACAGAACAGCCAATTTTATTTAGTAATTCTGAAATTAGCATACCAGATTTACCAATAAATACAAATTATAATGGTTTAGAAATTGATACATGGAAAAACGTTGGAAATTATCCTATACGACTTACATTAAGAACTACTGAATTTAAAGATGTTGTAATGCCAGAAACAGCAGGAAGTAATATTTTTAGTACTACTTTAACCAAAGAATCTGATATGATTTATCCAAATGAAGAGGGAGAAATTAATGTGTTTACGTCTAATGCTTCTGTAACAGGATTGTATTCTACTACAGCGTTATTTAATCTCTATTTTAATGAAAATTTAGGATATATAGTTTATGATGATGTTAGTACAAGTAAGTATGTTAAAAATATTGGTTACAAACAGGCAGAATTAAAATTGAAAGGAAATTTAATTGATTAGGATTTTTTTACAATTTTAGATACTGAAATTACCAATTTTAATATTTGGTTTTACATTATTTTACTTTTTCTAGTATTAATAAAGCATTAGCTACTGGTCTTTCACCTGTTATATCACTAGGAAAATTAACAATCCCTTTATCTTGAATCCACATAGTTGTTGACCCACCACCATCTAGGTTAATAGCATTTATACAATTTAAAGATTTTAGAAAATCTTGAGTTTCCATTAAGTTCATTCCGTGTGCTTCTTTTTGACGTCCATCAATAGTGATTAAGATTACAGATTCTTCGGTTTTACACAAGCAAGTTCTTGGATGTCTGTTATTTACAAATTTCATGTTTGGTAACTTTAAGGTTTCTGAATTTGATAAAAGTAACGGTCCAGTAATTAATACTGCAGATTCTTGTTTTGAAGCTTCATAAAAAAGATCTGAATTGGCAGGTTGTATTTTAATGTCAAAATTGTTTTCAATAATAATAGCTCCATTCATTAATTTATTTTTTGGATTGCTTGTTTTGTTAATAACAGTATCATTTACTTCAAAATAAGTAACACTTCCACCATTTTTCATATTAAAAAAACCTCCATTTATAGCTGCAATAGCGTTGTTGTTTTTGGCAATTGTGCTTGTTTGTACTAATTTTGTATGGTTATAGCCAAAAGCTAAGTTGTATTTGTTAGCTGCTTTTTTTTGCAATACTAAAAGACTTATTGTTTGATTGCTGTTAAAGAGAGTATCTGTTTTTATTTGAATAAATTCTAAGGCTTCATCTATAGATTTTTTTTGACTGTTTAATTCTTTTTTTTGCTGACTATAAGTAATAAAAACAGTAAAAATAATCAGTAAAATTGAAAGATGGTTTTTATGTTGCATTTTTTAGAGCTTTATTTAATAAACGTTGAGCCAATTATTTAGTATCTTTTTTTAGGATTTTTACAATCCGATTGTTTATAATTTCCGATACATTCCACAAGTACAATTTAGAATCTGTTGTGCTATAAAATTCAATAATAACAGCATCAATATCTTTATGGTATTTTGCAAAACTTTGGTAGCCAGGAACCCAACCTGCATGTTCATACTTATAAATAGAAGAATATATTTCTTGTTCTCCTGGCTCAAATAAACTGCCAGTATTTAATGCTCTTAAAAAAGTACCTACATCTTCTGCTGTAGCTAGCATACCGTGTTCATCTTCCTTTAAATCAAAAGGGTGGTTTTGGTGGTAGCCACTCATTACATTATCTATATTCACTTTATCTAAAGAACTAAAGGTGTTGTTAAGATTTAGAGGGGTTAAAATTTTTTCTTGAATAAATCGAAAGTTTTCATAACCTAGTTCGTTATCCATTATTTTGTTAATTAAAAGATAATTGGTGTTGCAATATTCGTAATCTTGTCCTGGTTTAAAATTTGATGGCTTGTTTAAAATTAAAGCTAAACTTTCTTCATAAGTTTCTGTTGGGGTTGCCCAAAAATTTGGAGTGTCTGTAAAATTAGGAATGCCACTTCTGTGTTGTAGCATTAATCTTAAGGTGATTTTTTCAGCATTTTCAATTTTTCCAACAAGTTCTGGTAGGTAATCTGCAATAGTTTTATCTAGAGAAAGGCGTTTTTCACCTACCAATTTTGTTACTGCAACAGCATCATATAATTTGCTAATGCTTGCAATTTTAAATAGTGCATTTGGTTTTGCAGGAATCTTTAACTCTCTATTGTGCCAGCCAGCAGTATAATATTGAGAAGGTTTGCTTTTTTGGTCTACATAAACAATCATTCCATCAAAGCCATGACCAATGGCTTCGTCTAACTGTTCTTGAACTGTATTAGGCAATGGAAGTATCCAAGCCTTTACTAAAAGCCAGGGCACAAAGAACATAGAAACAATTGTACCAACTAAAAGTATAATTCTTATTATTAGTGTTTTGTTTTTTTTATTCATAATTGTGTGTCTAGTATTTTATTTGTCTAGGTATTTATCTCTACTTCCTATTAAATACTCAAAATTTTGATATTTTCTAATTCTTTTAGTTGTCCATTCATTTAATACTTTTTCTCTAAAATTTTGGTCTTTAAGTTTTTCTAGTAGTGTAGTATTTTCAAAATACTCTAATTGAATTGTAAGTCTTCTAAAGAATTCTTTTTCAAAATCTTTTGAGATAAGACCGTTAAAATAGTCTACTAAATTGTGCTCTTCTATAGTTTTATAAAAAACAAATCCGTCAAAAACATTTTTATATTTCAATTTGTTTTTAACTTCTTGTAAATCGAAACTATCGTTTCCAAAATACGAATTATTAAAATCAAAACCAATATTATCAATATTCATAAACTTAAAAGCTGCATCCCATTTTCCATCTTTAATTAGCTTATAATTCCACCCTTTTTCGCTTTTATAAAAAATAGGGCGGTTAGATAAAATACTTACAGCCTTTTCTCCAAAATAATCAGACAGGTATTTCCCTGCATTTTTAACAATTGTATTGTCAGGTGTAATTGTATGTATTTTATAAGCGTGTCTAATATTTAAAATAATGAGTGCTTTTTTGTTATTTTTAGCTTTTATTTTTTCGTATTGGTTAATTATATTATATGCTATAATACTATCTCTTGGTTCAATTTCAATCTCATATTCTCGAGTGTAGTCTTCAACTGTTTTTATCTGATTCCAATCAAATTCAGAATCGGAAGGATACAGTGAAATTTGATTTTTAGAGGTATTATTAATATTGTAAATAGTTCTTAAAAAATAATAATATGGAAATCTTTCCCAAACAGGGTAGAAGGAAGCGTTTTGTTGAAATTCATTTAACTTTTTATCTACATAAAGACTGTCTAATCTACGTGTTTTTAGAAATTTAGTTATTTCTGGCTGAAGATTTATTACTCCAATTTCAGTAAAAACATTTTTTACATGCTTTTTAAAATAATTGTCAGATAAAATTTCTTTTATCAATTCGTATTGCGAAATATCACTGTGGTCTCTTTCACATAAAATTACAATATCGTGTTCTTTAAATTGTTGTATAATGTAATCTTTAGCGGTAGTTTTTTCTATGTTTTTTAAAGATTGAACATAAGGTTTAATTTCAGCGTTTTGAGAATAACAATAAAAAGGAAATAGCATTATTAATAATAGGTTCCTCATTATTTTTAGTTAGTTTCTAAGGTTTCGAATACTGGATTTGTATAACCAAAGTTCTGTTTTTTTGTCATAATTTACGTTTATAAAACTACGATAATTAATTATTAAGAAACATATTATGTTACGATTCTTTATACGAAAAGTTCTAATTTAAATTCTTATTGCTGTAGCAATAGAATTAGTTAGTGAATTTAATCCAATAATTGTGGGTTGTTAAGAATTAATTCTATTTTTTTAATTATGATAGTAATCTGACTCATTTGTGCTTCAATATTTCTAAAATATAAGCTGATATCTCTATTAACCCAACTTTCAGAAATAACTCTGGCACCCAAGCTAATTCTTAAAATAGCACTTTCAATATCACTACCATGTTTTACATTTACTGCTTGACCGATATGACATTTTTGAGCAGCAAGTCTAATAATTTCTAAAGAAGAACCTTTAAAGTGATTTGATAAATCAGAATTTAATAAGGTATAGACTTTTTTTACGTTTTTAATAGATAAAACCTCATTGTTTTTAAGAATAAAGAAAGGGAAAATTGTACGAATATTTTTTAACCCAAACTCTTTACTATCGTAACTATTTGATTTTGTTTCTAACTTATAAGTTGGCTCTAAAAAAGTAGCTTCTTTAATAGATTCTTCAACAAAATTACAAAACATTTCAATTCCCATATTTCTGTACAGAATTGGTGTTTTAAAATATCTATCCATTTCTACAATGGCAGCATTCCAACGCATATAAGAACCATAGTTATAACCGTCTGACAAATCTTTAGCACAATCCCATGAAGTTGGCCAATTAGAATGATTGTAATATTTAGTTAAACCCTTTGGTAATGTGTTTTTTGCAGACTTGATTAATTTGCTAACATTTTCAGGTAGAATTAAAGCACCTGAATATGGAGGGCCTGTAAAGTATTTACTTCCGGTTATGGTTATAATATATCCTTTATTTAAATAATTTTTAATATCTGTAGGATCTAATCTAAGTTGCGCTGCATCTACAATAACTTGCATAGATAAATTTTGAAGCGCATTTAAACGTTCTATTAATTCTTTGCTAGGTGATTGATAACCTAATTTAGACTGATCCATTGTGTGCAATACAACTTGTCTGCCTTGTTTGTTGGTTTCAGAAACTGCATTAAAAATTTCTTCGTCTAATTGATCTGCAGATTTTAATGTACCATTTTCATCTTTAAAAGGGATTTTTATTAAATCAATAGCTCTAAAACCGTCGATAGTATCACCTTTTTTAACTGGATAATTTAAGGCGGTATTGTTTTCAAAATGACAACCTTTTAACGCTGCAGGAACTCCACTTCCAGTTTCATCTGAAGCTACTAAGACATGCGTAATGTCTTTATCTGTAATAATTTGAGTTAAAGCAGCAATTTGAAGTGCAGAATCGGTACCTGATGGTGAAAAAATTATTTGACACTCATCATTTAATTTAAATATTTTTTTAAGATTGTTTTTTAGTAATTCAGAAAAATCTATTGTAGCATTTTTAAAACCATTTTTTATGCTATTTCTAATTAAAATACTTCTTATTTTATCTGTTTTATCAAAGGCAAAGTTAGAAACACTTGTTGCTGTTGATGAAGCAAAAGTAAATGCTTCAGGTCTTGGAAAAGGTCTGCAACCGTATTTATTTAACAAATTAATCTCGTCAATATTCAATCTAAAATCTCCACCATCCATTAATAAATACTCGGTAGGTTTTGCTAAATTTTCAATAATAGGTTTCCAAGATTCTTTAAAAACCTTGTTGGTGTTTTTTAAGCCATGAAAAGCTTGTAAGGCTTCATATTTTAATAATGATTTGGTATCTAAAGCTTCATTTTTTTTAATTAAATCAATTAAAAAATAATTTACATTTTCTAATTTCTCTTTATCATCTTTAGGTAATAATTTATAAAAAATTTGGGTAACTTTAAGCGCTGCTAAATCGCATAAAATAGTATCTTCTTTTTCACTATTTAAAGCTTTGTACCAAAGTTGCCATTCTATACCATATCTTAAATATACCAACGCTAATGTAGGATTCTTTAAAAATAATGCACCAATTACAATAGATTTGTTAGGTACAATTTTAAATATTTTAGGATCTTTAGTAGAAGTAATAATATTTATATTGTTGAGTTTAGGTACGGTATTAAACCTCTTTAAAACACGGACTAGATAATTTACATTTTCTTTTTCGAATAAACTCGTTCTTTTGTATTGATCTTCAATAAGTATATTATTTGTCATAAGTGTTTAGTTTAAAAACGTTCATTTGAACGAAATTTATTAATTAGGAATATATCCTTTATCATTTAACCATCTAGTTTTTAGGGTTTTTCTAGAGTTAAACTTTAAAAATAATGGTTTTAAATCTATTTGCGGACTTCTATTTACCAGAACAGTCGTTTTTATATAGATACTAATTTTTATAATTTCTAAAAGTTTAGCTGTAGAAAGCTTTATTGCATCTTGTCTTTTAGGTAATTTGCTGGCAAATATCTCATGTTTTTTTGTATTCATAAAAGGTTTTGCCAATAAATCGTAGTTCTCTATTTTGTGTAAGTGATAGAATAATGTAATGTTTGATTGCTGTTCTAGATCTATAAAAATCTTTAAATATTTGGAACACAACTCTATAAGCTCTTTAACATCTGCTTTTGCTTTTGTTAGAATTTGTTCGATTTTAATTGTGCTTAGCGGTATATTAATTGTACCAATAAGATGTTTATTTTCTTGTTTAGATAGCATTTTAAAAAAAATCAACAGCTTCTTTTGAAGTTGTTGATACAAAGATACTAAAGTACAATATTCAATAGTGTAATCAATCTTACATTTTAATTTTAAAATTAGTCTTATTGTTAAAATTATTGAAGCCTTTATTATTTAGGATTCTAATATTTCTGATATCAATTTTCAATTTTTTTTAGTTATTTCAGAAATTTTAATTTATTTGAAAATGATTTAGATGCGTAAAAGTTTTCTTTTTGTTTACAAATTTTATAATATTCCAAACCTCTTTTTGAATTGTTTCTATTAATTGAAAATCTGCTACATCATCTAAACCATATTGGCTTCTAAATTGTAAGTCCACATTCTACTCTTTAAACATTGTATGTAAATGAGGAGGTGTTAGGTGTCGGGTAAGACTATTGCTTATAAAGTAGGTGTAAAAAGATTCTGATGTTTGTGTATAGGACGAACTAAACGTAATAAATAAAATTAAAAAAAATACACTGTTTATTTTTAGTGTTTTTACTAATTTATTTATTGTAGTTGTGTGCTTACCGATGTAATTTAATTAATTACAGATAGAATATTCTGCTACCAAATTAATGAATAGATGAGAACAAGTAAGTTTATGTTTTAAAGGATAAGCTACTTGTAATAAATAGCACTTGTTTTTAGATAAGAATTATTATTTTTGCACAATGATTAAAAAAACACTTGTTGAGTATTTCAATGAAAGTATCGTTGAGAATTGGGACCTGCTAGCACTTGCTGATTATAAAGGTGTTGGATTTACATATGGTCAATTGGGAGAAAGAATAAAGAAAACTCATTTGTTCTTCGAAAAATCTGGAATTAAGAAAGGAGATAAGGTTGCACTTATTGGTAAAAATTCAGCTGAATGGGCTGTTTCATTTTTAGCAATAGTTAGTTATGGAGCAGTAGTTGTACCAATACTTCCCGATTTTACACCAAATGATGTGCATCATATTGTAACACATTCCGATGCTAAATTATTTTTTGTTTCTAGTCACTTGTATCCAAAATACAATTTTGAGGAGATGAAAGCACTAGAGGGAATTTTAATATTAAATGATAATTTCCTTTCGGATTACCGTATTGATAAAATTAAAACTGCTTATGATTCATTTGAAACAGATTATAATAATTTATTTCCAAATGGATTGAAGCCTGAAGATTTAAAGTTTGAAAACATTAGTAATGATGAATTAGCAGCTATTAATTACACTTCTGGAACCACCGGTTTTTCAAAAGGAGTAATGCTTAATCATAAAAGTTTGGCTTCAAATATTAAATTTGCAGAAGATAATATGCCTTTAAAAAGTGGAGATGCAATTGTATCGTTTTTGCCTTTGGCTCACGCTTATGGTATGGCTTTTGAATTTTTATTTCCTTTTTCAATAGGATGTCAAATTACATTTTTAACAAGAACACCATCGCCAGCTATTATTACAAAGGCCTTTAAAGAAATAAAACCAAGGCTTATTTTATCTGTTCCTCTTGTTATAGAAAAAATATTTAAAAAGAAAATTAAACCTCAAATAGAAAAACCAATTGTAAGTACACTTTTAAAAATACCGCTGCTTAACAAATTAATTTATAAGAAAGTTCTTGCTGGACTTAACGATGGTTTTGGAGGGAATTTTGAAGAAGTTGTTATTGGTGGTGCAGCATTTAATGAAGATATTGAAAAACTATTTAAGAAAATAGGATTTCCTTTTACTATTGGTTATGGAATGACTGAATGTGGTCCATTAATATCCTATGCTTCTTGGAAAGAAATGCGAATTGGAAGTTGCGGTAAGCCAGTAGATGCTATGCAAGTTAAAATAGATTCTGAAGATCCAATTAATGAAGTTGGTGAAATATTGGTAAAAGGTGATCATTTAATGTTGGGTTATTATAAAAATCCAGAAGCAACAGCAGAAGCTATAGATAAAGATGGTTGGTTGCATACGGGTGATTTAGGGCTTATGGATAAAGATAATTTTATTTACATTAAGGGAAGGAGCAAAAATATGATTTTGGGTGCATCTGGACAGAATATTTTTCCTGAAGAAATTGAATCAACTTTAAATAAACGGGCTTATATTGGTGATTCGTTAGTGGTGGAGAGAAAAGGAAAGCTTGTTGCACTTGTGTATCCTGATTATGAATATATGAAGCTTACCAGTATAGATGAATTAGAATTGGAAGCTATTTTAGAAAAATATAGAGTACAAGCTAACAAAAATTTACCAGCTTATATGCGTATTACTAAAATGATTTGCCACTCAGAAGCGTTTGAGAAAACACCAAAACAAAGTATAAAACGGTTTTTGTATAATAAAGTGGAGGTGTAGATTTCTAAACCTTAGCCTTTATAATGTTTTAGATTAGCTAGTTTATGTGTAGAAAATACATTTAACTATTTGTAACAGTTATAAATATTATTCAAAAAACAGCTTTATTGCTCCTAAAAATAATATTCCTATAGCAATTGCAATTGGTATATAATATTCTTTTTTTTCGTAAAATTTTTGTTTTTCCATTTGTTATATGTTTGCTGTAATTATTACTTAATTAACGTTGGTTTTTCAATCCAAAATATTTAATTTAAAAATGGTTTTCCAATTGTTATCTGCAAATTCTTTTGTAAAGATAGCTCCATAACTGTTTAATAGGTTTGCTTTTTTGAGTATACCAATATTATAATCAAATATGTTTTTGTAATAGTAGCTAATTACCTGTTTGTTTAAACCACCTTTTTTTATAAAATAGGGTAGAGAAGTGTTAAGAACCGCAATCTCTTCAGCCAATACAAAATTTAATTTACCTCTATTTTGTTTAATTTCATTTATAGATTTATTGTATGTATAAGCTAAATCAATATAATTATGTATCATTTCGTGTGCTATAGATTCAATTAAACCATCTCTTAAATAGCTTAAATGATTGTCAGAATTCTTTTTTTTATTATAAAGAGGGCGACTTCCAATTGTTTCAGATTTTCCTAAAATATTTTCTGAATCTATATTAACTAGAGCAATATTACGATATTTTTCAACCTGACTATTAGAAAAGAAACCATCTTTAAGAAATATGGTATTGTTACTGGCAATGTATTTTGGGTTAGTATTAAAAGCAATCCAAAAAGCTTTGTTTGAATTTACCCAATTTCCGTATTTAGGTTTTTTAGTTTTAAACTCCATAGAGTTTATAAACAAGTTTTTATAAAGTTCGGGATAACGAATTTTTATAATATTTATAGCTCTTAAAGTATAATATAAATTTAGAATATTAGCGTTATTCTTTGATTCTAATGAAACATAAAAATCTTCGTATTTAAAAATATAGAGTTTCTTGTCTAATTCTGGTGTGTTATTATTTTGAGCACTAATAGGATTAGCCTTAAAAAGATTTGTTTCATTTGGATGCATAAAACCTAAGTACTCTAACTTTTGATGGTTAAAAGGAATTTCAATTTTTTCATTTAAAGTACCAATATTAACTTGCGCTGTAATTAAACTATAGATTGTTGAATCTATAGAAGTTGAAGAAAGCGATTGCTGAATAAAATCATTTTTAGAACTTATAGATTTTAAGTTTTCTAAAATCTCGTTATTTTCTAATTGAGCAACTGTAAAACTGGGAATTAAAATTAAGGCTAGTAAAATATTTGTTATCTGTTTCATAGTATTCTAATACCTTAAATATGGTTGCAAATTAAAATTGATTAAAGCTAATAGTTGGTATACCATTATTGCTGTTTTAGAGTGTAAAAGTAAAAAATACTTCATTACTTTTTTAAATAATTGCTCAATTTGTATTGAAATTCCCATAGATACAGTAGTTACTCTGAATTGATTTTAGCTTTAGTTTATTGACAAGTAGAATGCTTGGTTGTAAGTTAAAATGTTTTTTACGTTCAACTTGGTTTTTTCGATGTTTATCCTTTTGTTCGAATTGCAAATGTATATGGCTTTATGCGTTGGCCTATATATATTCATCTTTTTTCGTTTTCCACCATTGCCTTAATTCAATCATTTTCGGTTCACCAATATTTATAAGTCCTTTTCCTGATTCAAGTTTTTTGATTTCAGTTTCCAATTTATATTTACTGCTTGGTGTTCCAACAAAGTTACTAATGGCTTTATAGTCCTTATTTTGAACATTCAAACAAATAGGAAGTTTTACTTGTGAAGCAAAATCAAAGTCTTTTGTTTTGTAGTCTTCAACTCCTTGTGAAAGCATAGCGATTATAACGCCTTTTGACCTTAGTAATCTCAAAAGTTCCTCAAGTGCTTTTCTAGCATTTTTATTTTTTAAGTATATATGAGCTTCATCAATTACAATTACATAACGTAATGGAAAAATATGGTCTTTTGGTTCGCAATCATTTGTAGAACTAAAATAAGAATTGAAATATCTCAAAAGTAAAAACACAACTAACTGCCTCAAAGTGTCTGATAAAGCTGGTGGAAGATTGAGATATAAACTTTTATCTAAAATATCCGTATTGTTAGGATTGCAATTAAAAATATTAGTTGTCAAATCTTGGATACCTGCAAATAACGTATCGGGTCTTCTGTTATTTTCTTCGTAATACTCTTCTAAATTTTTAAATAATTCATTTATTGTTGGATATGAACCATTCTTACTATCGAATAAATCAGTTATTACATTTGTTAGAATATTTTTTTGAGCAACACCAACACTAGGAACAAAAGTTGCTATTGTGTCAACAAATGCTTTAATACTGAAAGGTCTTTGTCTTTCGTTTAAACTTATTGATAAAAATGGATTGAATTCAATACCACCATCATTTACAATATCAACAAATTCACATTTTGTAGCATCTAGAAAAGGCTTTAATTGTTCTGGGTTTCCTTCTCCTTTGTAATCAAAGAAGATAAACTTCAGTTCATTATTAGTGTTTTTAGAAATTTGATATAAAATATCTTTCATTAATTGCGTTTTTCCAGAACCTGCCATTCCAGCAATTGCGATATTTCTATTATCAAACTCTCTTAAATCATTAATTCTAATTTCAATATTTTCACCTTCTTCTGTTTTTCCTAATTCGAATGTTAAAAGATCTTCAAATTCTGTTACATTAAATTTCTTTGAACTAGAACTAGTTTTTACAGTTTTTGATCTTAATGTTAATCCTTTTTTGATGGGTTTCAATAAAAGTGAAATATGTTCTCCTTTGGTAATATCGCTATCATTTAATTTGTTATTCCAAATTTCAAGACCATCTTTTAAATGAAGTTTATAAAGTTTAATAAATTCACTTTCCGTTAACTCTTTATTATAATGTTGATCGAAAATGGTTTTATAAAGAGTAAAATTGTCAATGTCATTTACTAAACGACCAAATATGTTACTTGTTGGTGTATATTCTCTACCATTTTGAGGTAAATTGTTTTCATTTTCGTGAAAAAGACGACCTTTTTCAATACTTAATGACAAAGCGATTCTGCCTGTAATCGTGTCTCTTTTAAAATTATAGATACTTGTTATTCTATCTAATAATTCTGTGCTTTCCGAATCTATTTTAAATCTAATCATTGTTTGTAGTATTAAAGTAACCGTTTTTTAAACTTGTGTTTGCTCCATCATTAAATAATAAATAGGATTTCGAAATGTTTTCAGAAATATCTTTGTAACGTTTAGGTGTGATCTCGCTATTTGTTGAAAATAATACAACTTGCTCTGAAAGAGCAGGATAGTATTTTCGGGTAATATTATCTCTATGTTCTTCATCAAGTCTTCCAAGTGGCGTATCGATAAATATTGGTAAACTCTGTATAGATTCGTTCAAAATCGCTTTTATTAAGCACGAAATATAAATTTGTTTTTCACCGGAAGATAAACTCTCTTTTCTTATTTCATTATCATCTTGGTCTAAAAGAGTAATCTTCATTCCTTGACCAGATGCCAAAATGGTAACTTTTACATCTTCAATAAACTTGCTGTTATTTTCTTCACTTCCAAGTTTGTGCATTAATATTTTTAGCTCGCTTAAAATAGTATTTTCAAGACTGTCTTTATGTTTGTTTTTCTGTTCTTCGAGGAATGTATTTAAGACGTCAATATATTTCTGACTTTCTTTTATTTTAATTTTGTTTTGGGCATTGATATCTACCTTTTTTACTAAAGTTAAAAGTTGTTGATTTAAACGAACAATGTCACTTCTTAACTTTGATATTTGCTGATTGTTTTCACCAATTTTTCTATTATTTTCTGTAATATTATATTCAGCTGTTTCCTTTTTCGATGAATATTCTAAAATCAATTCATCCTCCAAATCAGCATCAACTTTGCTTAAAGTCTTATTAAGTTCGGATAGTTTAATTTGTACTTCATTGAATTCTTCAATAGTAGTTTCAAATAGATCTTTTGATTGAGAATTAACAAGATTTATTGCATCAGTAATTAGATTTTTTTCTGCATTACTTAAATCGTGCTCAAATTCTAATTCTTGATAATTTCCATTAGAGGCAAACAATTCTGAACCTAAATTTTTGGCCTTATCGTAATAAAAAAGCTTGTCCTTGAATGACATTGTAGAATTTTTAGGTTCTGGTGGTTTATTAAAAAGTAGCTCTATAAAATTCTCAATTTTTTCTGAATTTTCTTTTGAGGAATTTTGAGACAATGTGTTTTTCTCTTGAATTTCAAGATGTTCACTTACTTCTTCAAGTTTACCAGTTAAAATAGCTAACGGAATTATCTCGCTTAATTCATTAAATCTTTCAGATAGTTCAAATTCCTTTGCTTTTAACTTATTTATTTCTGATAAAATTGAATCTCTATCAAATGTTGAATTGCCTTGTTTACTGTGTTGCGATATAAGATTATCGTATTGTCTTATGGTTTTCTTTAAATCATCAATCTCTTTTAGTTTTTCAGCATTTTCTTCTTCAAGCTTTTCAATATCTATTTCAGAGAGTTCAATTGCTTTTTCTTTATCAACTATTTGTTCTTGTAAATTTTTGGTTGCTCCTTCTTTTTTCAAGGTATTAATGTAAAACTCTATATCTTCAATTAGAGTGTCGTATGTATCAAGACCTAATATTTTTCCTAATGCATCATTTATAAAACTACCTTCTTCCTTAATAGATAAGTTTGCTATTTCAGAGATTTTTTCTGCATCAAAAAACACAAATTTTGCAGCATCTATTGGAATTATATAATCATTGATGAAATTAATTTTATCAGCTTCATCATCAAATATTTCCATATTCGAATTAGTATCTGAAATAGAAAGTGTTTCATTCATACTAGTAACATTAAATGTTCTAGTTATAATAACACTAGCAGAGTTTGAATTTAATTTACTCAATTCGGGTAATTCTATTTCTGAAACTTTAATACTAACCGAAAATGTATCTTTATTTTCTCTTTTTGCTGTCCAATTTATAGACTGTTGCATAAAAGATGAATAGTTTTTTTCTTTTTGGATTTCCTTTTTAAAGTTATCATCAATTTGTGAAATTTTTTCACCATAAAGACACCAAACTATTGATAATAGGAAATTTGTTTTACCATAACCATTTCTACCACCTATCACAACAATATTTTGGTCGGTATCAGTTGTTAAATCAATATTTACAGCATTGTAATATTGTCTGAAATTGTTAATTTTTATATTTGAGAATTTCATTTTATTGCTTTTTCAATAACATCATTAATTTTTTGCTGATGGTAATTATTTCTTTTCAGCAACTTCTTTGTTTTAACTGAATCTAATAATGTTTCAATAGATTCATAATTAACTTCCTTATCATTGCAAATCTCTTTGAGTCTTTGATTTTGCAATAGTTTAGTTTCTTTAATTTTCATATTTTATATTTTGAAGAAGTTTAGCAACTTCAATAAATTTATTTTGTTCTTTGCTGTCAAGTTCGTTTTTATCAAATAGCTTTCTCTGTTTGTAAAAGAATTGATATAAATTTTCCTCACCATTTTTATTAGCTGAAGGCAATCTATGATTATTCGTAACAAATGAGATTAATTCTTGATACTTCTCATTTGAGTTCAATCTTCGTCTACCATTAATACTTGGATATTTCGCTAATAAGCTGTTTAGCTTATCCTCTTTATTTTCAGTTAGTTTACCCTTGTTTTGCTTACTTTTTTGAACATTAAGCCAACGATAAAGTTTTATTTCTTTTTCAGGCACACCATTTGAAAATGGTAGCCTTTTTTCTATTGAGACAAAATTTTGAAGCATTTCAAACCTTTCTTCCCAAGTTTTCTTATCGGTTTTCTGGACTTCCGATATTCTCTTAAAGTCAGATTCGTATTTTTTTGTTGTTAATCCTATATGCGAACCTTTAAAAAATATGTACAATCCAGATTCATCAAGTTTTAAATTTTGAAGAATGCTATATTGATTTGATTTTGGACGATATTTTAAAACGTGTTCTGTTATGTGTGAAATATGTTTCGGTACAGAAAATTGCATTAAATATTCTTCAACAATATCTCGTATTGTACCTCCTTTGAAATTGTCCAATTCACTTTCCCATTTTTTCAAACCAAATACACTTTTTCTACCAATTGGCACAAAACCATTTTTCCGTTTCATTGAAACTCTGATTTTTGCTTCTTCAGTGTCATAGTTGGGATGCAGTTCTACAACCTTTTCAAAAATCTCTTTAACCTTTGAAGGTTTTCCTAAATGGTCAAGTGCTTCAAAAGCATATTCGTGTGCTTGTCGAGTAGTGTTTCTTTTGAAATTTATGCTTTCATCTAAATCAAGATATATTTCAAATTCTTCATTAATTATTTTCTCACAGATTGGTAATAATAAGTCTAAAATATCAATATTGTTGTTTGATAGAAACTTTGATAAATAGCTTTTGAAATTAAAGAAATACGATTCTTCAATTCTATCGCTTAACCTGTTTGAAATATCATTACTAAAAGAAGTGAAATCAAATTCCGAGGATAATTCTTTTTCTACTAAATAGAAGTTATTCCAATTGTGTCTGTTACGTGAATTAAAATATTTTGGTTGTAAAACATCTTCATAATTCCCAACTACAGAAAAACTATCTTTTAGATATGCAGAAAGTATGAAAGTGATAAATTCTCTAGAAAAATTAGTGTTATTTGATTGGTTGATTTTATTTAAAATATCTGTGTTTATTTCAATATAAATTGATTCAACATCTATGCTATATTTTTGAAATAAATCGTCATTAAAATTAGAAATAAAAAGTAGCTTATCAAATAAAGCTTCAAGACAAAGTTTTCTTATCTGTCTTACTCTTTCTCTTGAAAGGTCAACCTGTTCAGCTATTTCGTCAAGCGTAAGTTCTTTTTGATTATTGAATAATTTCAAAGCTAGTTTAACTATAACCGTTTGAGTTTCGTCAAAAAATGCATTTTGATTTAAGAGAAATTTTGTAAGTTGAAAAATAGATTCTGATTCTAATATTTCACTTGGAACCAATGGAATATCAAAAGTACGTTGTATTAAAAATTTATTTTTTAATGCAATTAAATACTTTTCATCTCTTGTTTGGTTTACTTCAAATATGAAATCTTTAATAATTGAAATATAAATTTCTATTTCAGGAACACATTTAGCACCTACGTTTTTTATATTTTGAACATTGAAACTTTTAGAGAGTAAAACTTTTTCTGTAAAGTTTTTAACCTTTAGATTGTTTTTTAAATGTAAAGAGATTGCATTCTTACTCCTTACGGATAAGCTATTAGTATTTACGAAAATAAAGCTATTTATTACCTCTCTTTGAACTCTAGTTAAGTTTGTAATTATGCTTTTTAGAGGATTTTCTTTTTTGACTTCTATCTCTTTATTTTCAAAATTGTCATCTGGATATTTATTACATATCTCAATTAGTTCTTCATTTGATTTCCTACCACAATTTCGAAGTTTTTCGAAGGATTTATTTTTGTAGTAATATTTCTTTAAATCAGAGATAGAGTTTAATTCGTTGTATTTGCAAACGTGGTAAGACCTAACACTTATTTCTTCTTTTTTATAGATTTCGTCAATTGTCATTTTTTTGCAAATCAGTTTTTCTAATAAGATTCTAAAATACAGTTATTTTACTTATTCATTTTACGGTTTACCTCATTTTTTTCGAGCGTTGGCTAAAAACAGCTCTTTTGGTTTTTTCTGTGTTGGCTTTTGTTGCGGCAAAAAAACAAATGTGCTGTTTGTGTTAACGGTTTCAGCTTGTGCCCAACTCTTACTTCAAAATTAAAATCACTCCAAACAACTTATAAAACCCCAATAAACGTAGTTATATTTTAAAATAAAAGAGGTTTATTTTGTTCAGTTAAAAAAGTAGAATTAAAAGCAATTTTAGAGTTTTACTCAAATTTAATTAAAAATATAGATATAAAAAAAGACCGTTTAGAAAAAATTTACTTTCTAAACGGTCTTTAAGTTATAAAAACGAGAAATTTTATTTAATAGGAATTGTAATTTTTACTTTTTCCCAAGCAAATTCTACACCTGTTTTAGTAACTGTAAAAGTTAATAATTCTGTGTTTTCAGCTACAGTTTTTGGAGTTACTTTTAAACGTAATTGGTCGTTTTCTTTAGAATAACCATTAGATCCCCAAGCATCGTTCTTTTTGCTTAAAATTACTTCCCAAGCACCGCTTTCAGAAGGAATCATAAAGAATCCATATTTTCCAGCTGGGACAGTAGTTTCAGCTATTGTAACGTTTTTATCAAAAGAAATAGTTGTGTTTTCGTTTGCGCCACTTCTCCAAACTTTAGCATAAGGTACAAGTTCACCCCAAATAGTTCTTCCTTTTACGCTAGGTGCTCCATAATCTACTGTTACGGCAGTTTTACCAATGTTTCCTGTTGCTTGTTTTCTTGGACTTTTTTGTGCAAATGTTACTGTTGCAATTAAAAGTAATACCAGTGTTAATTTAAATTTTGTCATCATTATTTTTGCCATTTATTTATAGATTCTTCATTCATTTTAATATAGTCTGCATTGTTTGCTTTTTTTGCAGCTTCTAACGATTTTTTAGCTGTTGCTATTGCTCCTGCTTTATCTCCTAAATCAGCTTGTATTAAGCTCATTCTTCTTAAATACCAAAACGGAGCATTACCATCTGCAGTTGCTTTTTGCATCCAAGCTAAGGCTTGTTTTAGGTCTTTACCTTCTGTGTGGTAATACGAAGCTGCTTGGTAATAATCGTTATTAGATGGTCCAGCCATTACAGATTCAATATTTTTAGTTGCAATTTGTTCTGTTGGTACTTCAAAAGGTACACCAACATATACGTTTTCCCAAAGCATACCAATTACTGCAGAATCTACTTTTAAATCATCAATTGTAATTGTAAAAGATTCTATAGCCATAGGCATTTCGTAAGCTTTAACAGTAGTTTTTACCGCAACCTTATTTTCGTCCCATTCTTTAGGTGTTCCAGAGTTGTTGGCATCTGTGTAAAAAATTACTTCCCAAGTTGTTTTATTTGGAATGGTGTAAATAGCGTATGTTCCTTTTTTTAATTCTTTTCCATCAATAACAACATCGTGTCCAAACGTTATTTTTGTATTGGCATTGGCACCAGTTCTCCAAATCTTCCCATAAGGTACTAAGTTTCCAAAAATAGTTCTTCCGCGCATTGCAGGTCTAGAATACTCAATAGATACATCGGTTAAACCAACAACTTGTTCTAATTTTGCAGCAGGACTGGGTTGTGGTGTTTTAATTTGTGCATTAGATGTTGCCGTAAAACCAACAAATAATAGCAAGAGTGATAAATTTTTTAGCATAATAGTTTATTTAAGTTATGTAACAAATATAACTTATCTAAACAGCCTCAGGCAATAGAGGTTTAAATTTAACAAATTTTTAAGAGCTATTGTGAAAGGGAATTAGCGGTATTTTTTCTTTCTGAAATAGTTGAAAATCAATCCGAAAGCTCCTAAAATTAACAGAGGGAAAATTATATTAATCAGTTGCCATTTTGTAGCTTCTTCATATGCCTTTTGTTTGTTTAAAAAAGCAATTTTTACGGTTTTAGAACGGAGGTTTATTAAGCCAGTATCATCTAATAAATAGTTAACGGCATTTAATAAAAAGTCTTTATTTCCATAGCGAATATTTGTAAATTTGTTTATGCCCAACTCAAGTGGTTGTCTATTTAAAACGTCGTTAGCGATTACATCTCCATCTGAAATTACAATCATTTTACTAGCTACTCCAATTTCTTTAGAATTGTCTAATTTAAAGGGTTTTACTCGATTGTTGTAGGCAGATTTAAAAGTGCCTTCAAGTAAAACGGCTAAGGGTTTATTGCCGTTAGCAAAATTTGCAGGATCCGGTTTTTGATTGATACTTTTTAATGAAATAATACTTGGGGTACCAATTACTTTTGAAAGCGGTGAACTTTGCAATAAAATAGTTTTTGAAATACCATTTTTTAAAGTGTCTATACTATTGGCAAATTTAAAATTTACAGGTGCAATATTGTTATTTATAGGGTGGTTGTTTAAAGAATTAGCTAGAGGATAATAATTCCATTGAAAATTATTAAACTGTGTTTTATTTCCGATATTACCGGTTGCCAATGCAATTTGAGAACTGTATAAATCGCTTACTAAATTTGGGTTAATTCTAACGCCATAATTAAACAAAAAGTCGGTTAAACCTAAATCTCTTGGGTATGCTAAAGTTTCTCCGGTATGCATTAAGCTATCTAATTCTGCTTGTACATTGTCTATTAACCAAAGTGTTTTGCCACCTTGCATTATAAATTGGTCTAGCGTATATTTTTCTTCTTCAGTAAATTTTTCGGTAGGTTTTGCAATTATGGCAAGGTCGTAATCAGAAAGTTGTTTTGCTGTTTTTTGAGGTTGTTTTGCAACAGAATCCAGGGTAAAAGGTGCTAAGAAGTAATATTCTCTAATTTTTTTTAAAAAGTCGAATAAATAAATGTCTTCCAGAGTTCCATTACTGCGTAAAACAGCTATTTTTTTAGATTTTTTTGAACTTACTTTGTGTAAAGCATTTGCAAACTCATATTCTAAATTTTGTATAGAGCTTTCTAATTGTTGGTCTTGAGAATTAGTAAAAATATCTTTTAATAATGAAACGTATTCTGTTTTGTTTTTATAATTTACTTCAGCAAAAGGGAATAAAACAATTTCAGATAGTACGCCGTTTTCTTCAACTTGTAATCTGCTTGGTTCTAATCCTTTCTCAATTAATTCTTGCGTAATATCAATTGGATTTATAAATCTAAATTGAATATTTTTATTTAAATTTTTTAATTCTTCTAAATGGAGTTTTGTTTCAATTTGAAGACGTTTAAATTCTGCAGGAAAATCACCTTCTAAATACACTTTAATTCCTACAATTTCATCAATATTTGATACAATAGAAGTTGTGGTTTCAGATAAAGTATAGCGTTTGTCTTCTGTAAGGTCGAATCTTTTATAAATATTAGACCCTATATAGTTTATAAGAATAATTCCTATAAGAATAACTGCTATTTTAGAATACTTATGCTTCATTGTGTATTCTAAGTTTAGTTAAATATAAAAAAAAGGCAGTAACCGATATAAAATACAGTAAATCTTGTGTGTCTAAAACACCTTTTCCAATGCTTGTATAATGACTATTCATTCCAATTTTTTCAATTATATAATCAGAATTTCCAAAAAGCTGGTAGCTTGCTAGGGCTTCAAAACCATAAAATAAAAAGAAAGAACTAAAAACGGCAATTATAAAAGAAACAATTTGATTGTTAGAAAGGGTAGAGGCATAAATGCCGATAGCTGTATAAGCACTTACCAAAAATAACAAGCCTAAAAAAGAACCAATTGTGGTTCCAAAAGTAATGTTTCCAACAGGGTTTCCTAATTTGTAAACGCTAAATACATATATTAAAGTAGGAGCAATTGCTAGTACAACCAAAATTAAGGCTCCAAAATATTTACCTATAATTAATTGCCAATCGGTTATTGGTTTTGTTCTTAAAATTTCTATGGTTCCTGTATTAAATTCATCAGTAAAGCTACGCATTGTTATTGCTGGAATTAAAAAAATAAAAATCCAAGGAGCTAAAAAAAAGTAACTGCTTAAATCTGAAAAACCAGCGTGTAAAATGTTATAATCGCCTTCAAAAACCCAAAGGAATAATCCGTTTACAACTAAATAAACCGCAATTACTAAGTAAGCAATTGGAGAAGAAAAAAACGAAATAAGTTCTTTTTTTAAAATTGGGAACATTAATTTAATTATGAATTTAGAATTATATTTTTACTTTACAACTTTACAACTTTACAACTTTACAACTTTACAACTTTACAACTTTACAACAGTATCTACACTCCAAGCTTCTGGTTTTTTATTAAATAATATTTTGGTTTTTGCCCAAACGTTTTTAAAGAGTTCCGAATTTTTATAATTTTCTAAATCTTGTTCGGTTTCCCAGTAGCTGTATGTAAAAAACAATGTTGGTTCTTTTTTATCTCTGTACAACTCTAATAAACGACAACCGTTAGAATTTCGTATTTTTTCTTTGTTATTATTAAAGTTTTGAAGAAATATTTCAACTTTAGAAGCTTCAAAACCCATTTTTACAATGCGTACAAACATAATTTAAATAAAATTAATAGTTAATTTATCTCTGTAATTTAAGCCTAATAAAGAAACTGCACCGCCAACAGTATTTAAATTACTTCGGTAAATGGCAATTTCTAAATAATTTGAAGAATTAAACAAAGCCAACCTGTTACCTTCTTTTTGACGCATTTCTTTTGGAACAGAAAAATCGACAAATTCACTGTATTTAGAATGAATTTTTTTAAAAACATACTTATTTGCTATAATTTCAAAATTGCGTCCTCTGCCAACTTCATTAAATAATTTTTTTGAAATATTACTTATAGAATTTCCGTAATTATCTATATAAATTATGTTTCCAGAAATAGAAGTCTTATCATCAGAAATTAAAGGTTGCAATTCTTTAAATGTTTTAACTTCTGAAATTTCTTTACCTACAACATCAAGTGTTCCACCTCTAGAAATATGGCAGGCAACTTTAACAAAAATATCGAGTACAGGAAAACTAGTTTCTATTCGGTTGTGAATGTTAATTTCAACTATTTTTTCGGGTTTAATTTCAGCAGTTAAAAGAGAAATTAAGCCATTATCTGCACAAATAAAGTAATGGTTGTCTAATTTAAGAGCAATATGTTTATTTTCTTCGTTCAATTCAGAATCTACACCAATTATATGTATGCTTCCATCAGGAAAAGCTTTGTAAGCATTTTTTAAAATATATGCCGTTTCGGTAATGTTAAAAGGCGAAATATGATGTGATATATCAACAATTTTTGCATCTGGTAATTCGCTATAAATAGTACCTTTTACAGAACCAACAAAATGGTCTTTTGTCCCAAAATCAGTAGTTAAAGTAATTATAGACATAAAATTTATGTGCGATTTTTTTTAATGAATAGCAATTATATATCCTTAATAAAATGTTTAAAACTTATTTTAAAAGCTTAATTATTGTTATTTGATATATTTAAATTTGTTATGCAAATCTAATCATTTATTCGGTTATTTTATGTACATTTTTATTGAATTAAACTTAACACTTTATACATTTGAACGAACGTATTATTGAATTAACAGAGATAAATCCAAGCGATTTGTTTGGTGCTCAGAACTCAAACGTAGATATTTTACGAAAGTATTATCCAAAACTTAAAATAGTTGCTCGTGGTACTAGCTTAAAAGCTTATGGAGAATCAATTATTTTAGATGAGTTTGAAAAACGGGTAGAAATGCTTATAAAATACTTTAATCGCTATAATAAATTAGACGAAAATAGTATTGAGCGTATATTAACTTCAAATGGAAAAGAGCATAAAAGTTCTAAGTTTTCTGAAGGTGTTTTGGTGCACGGAGTTGGTGGAAAATTAATAAAAGCACAAACAGACAATCAGCGTAAAATGGTTGAGTTTATGGATGTAAATGATATGCTTTTTGCTATTGGTCCGGCAGGTACAGGTAAAACATATACCGCAGTTGCTTTAGCCGTAAAAGCATTGAAAGAAAAGGAAGTAAAACGTATTATTTTAACACGTCCTGCAGTAGAATCTGGTGAGAATTTAGGGTTTTTGCCTGGGGATTTAAAAGAAAAATTAGATCCTTATATGCAACCTTTATACGATGCTTTAAGAGATATGATTCCTTTTGAAAGATTGGACTCTTATATAGAAAAAGGTGTCATTCAAATTGCACCATTGGCGTTTATGCGTGGTAGAACTTTAGACAATGCCTTTGTAATATTAGATGAAGCACAAAACACAACGCATAACCAAATGAAAATGTTTTTAACCAGAATGGGGAAAAATGCTAAATTTGTGGTGAATGGAGACCCTGGTCAAATTGATTTGCCTAGAAGGCAAGTTTCTGGTTTAAAAGAGGCTATGTTAACACTTAAAAATGTAAAAGGAATTGCGTTTGTGCATTTAGATGAAAAAGATGTAATAAGACATAGATTGGTAAAACAAATAATCTCTGCGTATAAAAGTTTGGAAGTCGGGAGGGAGTAATTTTTTGGTTATCAGTTATCAGTTATCAGTTATCAGTTGTATGTGGAAAAACATATTTGAGAGAAATTGATACCAAAAGATACATCTATAATTTTGTGGAATAAGGTAAGTTTTTACAATTAAATAATTAAATCAATAGTTAAACAATAATAAAATGAGCAATACAATTAATAACACAGCATATAATTTTCCTAAACAAAAATCTTTTTATAAAGGAAAAGTTAGAGAAGTTTATAATATTAATGATGAAATTTTAGTGATGATTGCGTCAGATAGACTTTCTGCATTTGATGTTGTAATGCCAAAACAAATTCCATATAAAGGGCAAATATTAAATCAGATTGCTTCAAAAATGATGGACGCAACTAAAGATATTGTACCAAATTGGATTGTTGCAATTCCAGATCCAAATGTAGCTATTGGTCATTTGTGTGAACCTTTTAAAGTGGAAATGGTAATTCGTGGTTATATGTCTGGGCACGCGGCTAGAGAATATAAAGCAGGTAAAAGATTGCTTTGTGGTGTTCCAATGCCTGAAGGAATGAAAGAAAATGATAAATTTCCTGAACCAATAATTACGCCTGCAACCAAAGCAGAAGATGGTGATCACGATGAAGATATTTCAAAAGAAGCAATAATTTCTAAAGGAATAGTTTCAAAAGAAGATTACGAAGTATTGGAAAAATATACACGTACTTTATTTAAACGAGGAACTGAAATTGCTGCCGAAAGAGGTTTAATTTTAGTAGACACAAAATATGAATTTGGAAAAACAAAAGATGGTAAAATTTTATTGATTGATGAAATTCATACACCAGACTCTTCACGTTATTTTTATGCTGAAGGTTATGAAGAAAGACAAAGTAGAGGAGAGGCTCAAAAACAATTGTCTAAAGAATTTGTACGTCAATGGTTAATAGCAAATGATTTTCAAGGTTTAGAAGGACAAAAAGTGCCTGATATGAGTGATGAGAAAATTCAAGAAATATCAGAAAGATATATTGAGTTATATGAAAATATTATAGGAGAAACCTTTGTAAAATCGGATGTAAGTAATATCTCTGAAAGAATTGAACAAAATATTTTAGCTTTTTTAAATAAGAAAAACTAAAAAAAGTTTAGAAAAATATCACTTTAAATATGCTTGAAGTAAGTAGGATTTAGAGTGATATTTTTTTAAGATAGTTTTATTGATATCTAAAGTAACTATCAACCTGCGTATAATTTACTGGAGTACTAGTGCTTTCTAAATAATTTATTAAAATTTCTGCGGTTGTATTTGGTAAAAATGTAGGTGTTTTGGTAAAATAAGTGTCGTAAACGGCAGGAATATAGTCGTTTAAACCAACTGTTAGTATTTCTGTATCATCTAAAACTTGATGATTTTTATTTTTAATAACAATATTGTTATTTTCCTGTTCAATATAAGCGCCTGAATAATATATTGAAGCCTTACTACCTTTTAAAAAGTTTTTTATTTCAGCAACAGTCATTGTATAAGTAACGCTACGATTGCTAAAAGGATCTATACTGTATATTTCACTTTTTATAATATCACCTTCGTTTAAAGTAGCTCTAATACCTCCAGTATTTTGAAAAGTAATATCAACATCCATTTGCATTCTTAACGCATCTGAGTAAAAACTACCTACACTAGATTTATTATGATAAGCTTCAGAATAGCCAATAACATCGTTTAAGTTAGCGTTTATATTGTAGGTGTCAATTAAATCTTTTATAGCACTGTCAAACTCTTGGTAGTTATTTAAATCTATTAAAGTGTAGGATGATTTTACTATTTTTTTATGTTCAATTTCTAATTCTATTTTACCGAGATAATTTAAATTAGATCCAGCTTGGTATATAGGAATATTATTTATTTCTGTATTTAATTTAGAATGTGAATGCCCTCCAATTATTAAATCAAAATACGGATAATTGTTTGCAATATTATAATCTGAAGACTTTCCTAAATGTGTAAGTGCAATAAAAACATCGGCATTTTCGCTTTCTTTAAGCTGAGCATAGTTAGAAATTACATTTTGATATTTTTCAAAAGTTAAATTTTTAACTCGCCAAGGATGTGTAGAAGGTATAATGTCATCTTCTTTTCCGTTGGTTTCTACTAAGCCTAAAAAAGTAACGTTTAAATCATCAATTAAAATGGTTTTATAAGCATTAGGCTGTGGAATTTCACTATTATCCATAGTAACATTAGCACAAATCCATTCAAATTGAGATTGGTTGAATCTATCTTTTAAAATAGATTCTCCATAGTCAAATTCGTGGTTACCAATTACAGAAATATCAAAACCAGTTTTGTTCATTAAATCAATCATTGGAAACCCTTTTTCAGGATGATTATCTACAACAGGATTTCCAGAAAAAATGTCACCACTGCATACTAATAAAACATTTGTTTCTTTTTTAGCTTTGGTTACAATGTCTTTTATTTTAGCAAAATTATTTAATTGTCCGTGTTGGTCGTTTATATGAAATATGGTTAGTTTTTTTAAAGTATTTTCAGGTGTTGTAACAACGGTTTCATTTTCTTTAGAACAAGAAAAAATAAATAAAGTTGCTGCAAAAATTAAAAGATAGTTAAATGTAGCTTTCATAAGTTTTTTTAAAAGAGTTAGCAAATATGATAAATTTTAGCTAATCCTTCAAGTAAAAAGCTTTTAATAAAATGCAAAGATCTTATAAAATAAAAAAAAGAATTATTCGGTAACTTCTTTTTCCATAGTATTAACTATTGTATTTAATTCGTTTATGTTTAAAGGATGTACTATTAGCCAATTAAAAGCTGCGTTATTTGTAGAAAAAACAGAAACTTGTTGTTTAACATCTGATAGTAATGAGTTGTAAATTGTAGTGGTAACTACATGGCTAGGTGTACTTGTAACAAAAGCTACTTTTCTTTCCCCCAATTTAGAGGTATTATTTTTAATAAAATCAACGAATTTTATTAAATCTTCTTCAGGATTTATAAAGATTGTATTTCTAAAATGAATAAAATGATTTAGACCAGTTTTAAAATTTACATCGTTAAATAGTTTCTGCTTAAATTTAATATAAGAATTTACATCTAAACTACCTCCATGGCATTCTAGAATAAGGTTAAGGTCGCTAATAATTCTATAAGTACTTTTTAAAGTAGTCATAAGTTTATATTGGGATTGTGGACAAAAGTAAAAAAAAAGTCCCCTTGCTAAAACAAAAGGACGTAGAACTTAACAAATGGCACGATTTACCATTTAGTTTGCTATTTTACTAGTTTTTTTGTTCTAATATAAGTAGCGGTTAATGATTAAAACATTTTAATTCTTTATATACTTCATCAAGCTCATTTGGAGTTAGATCTATTTTTAACCAATTTATAGCACTTTCATAAGTTGAGAAAATTTCAACAGCTTGATTTAACTCATTTTGTTTCATTTTATACAAAGTGGCAGGAACAATTTGGTTTGGGGTTCTTGTTATAAAAGCTAATTTCTTTTTAACTAAAATTGAGGATAATTTCTTTAAATCAACTACATATTCCTCAATTTCATTAGGTGAAATTTTAAAATCAACATTTTTAAAATTTATAATATAATTTAAATGTTTAGAATATAATGGGTCTTCAATTATTTTAAGTTTAAAGGTACTATAAGAATGAATATCTATTTTTTTTTCATGATACTCAACAATAAGATTGTGGTCTGGTAAAATTTTATAAGAACTCTTTGAAGTAAGCATAAACATTTATTGGGGTTTTAACAAAAGTAAAAAAAAAGTCCCTCTGATAAAACAAAAGGACTTAGATTTTAAAAAAAAGATAATTTATCGTTTCTTTTTTTGGTTTGCTTGCTGTTCTTGCGCTTGTTTCATCGCTTCATTTAAACGTTTTCTAAACTTACCTTCTTTTTTAGGTTTCTTTTTATTTTCTTCAATTTTAGCATGAATTTTTTCTTCATCTATAATATAATTCTTAATAACTAACATAATTGTTATGGTTAATAAGTTAGAAACAAAATAGTATAAACTTAAACTACTAGCATACATATTAAAGAAAATTAACATCATAATAGGAGATAGGTACATCATCATTTTCATCATTTTTTGCATATCAGGCATACCTTCTTGTGCAGGTTGCTGCATATTCATTTGTTGACTTTGACTCATTCTCATATAAAAGAAAATTGCTACAGATGCTAATATTGGAAATAAACTAATGTGCGATCCATACATTGGTATATGAAATGGAAGTTCAAACACAGAATCGTAAGATGATAAATCGTCTGCCCATAAAAATCCTTTCTGACGTAAATCTATATTAGATGGGAAAAATCTAAACAATGCAAAGAATACAGGCATTTGTAATAAGGCAGGAATACAACCCGACAGCGGACTAACACCGGCTTTGCTTTGTACAGCCATTGTTTCTTGTTGACGTTTCATGGCGTTTTCTTTACCAGGTAAACGCTTGTTAATTTCTTCCATTTCAGGTTTTAAAACCTTCATTTTTGCACTAGATAGGTATGATTTATAAACTAATGGCGACATAATAATTCTAACAACAATGGTTAGTAATATTATAATAATACCATAGTTACCAATAAAACCTTGTAAGAAATTAAATACAGGTACAAAAATTAAACGGTTTATATAACCAAAAATTCCCCAACCTAAATTTACAATTTCTTTAATATTTCTATCGTATTTTTTTAGAATTTGGTAATCGTTTGGTCCAATATACCAATCCATATTGTAATTAAATTCTCCAGCTTCTAATTTTAAAGGCGTTTTTAAAGCAAATGCTTTTGTAAAAACGGTATCAATTTCTTCATCTTTGGTTAATGTAGCAGTAGTTAATTTTGCATTGTCAAATGCTTTGTCAGTTATTAATATTGCTGAAAAAAAATGTTGTTTAAAGCCCACCCAGTTTACGTCAGATTCTTCAGCATCATCTTCACCACTTATAGATAGGTAATCTATATCTTCATTTTCTTTTTCATAATACATTTGCGTTTGTTGATTTTCGTAACGAATACTTTTTTCGTTACTAAACCCATCTAAACTCCAATCTAAAGTAATTTGTTGTGCTGAATTTAAAGAAGTGCTTAAACCTTGAGATTTAATATTGAAATCAACCATATATTCATCTGGTTTAATTTCATATCTATATTCTAAATATTTAGAGTCTGAAACTTTTAATTTCATTGAGAGTACTTCATTAGAACCATTTTTTGTTAAGGTTGGTTCAAACATTAAATCTTTTGTATTTAATGTTCTGTTTTCTGAAGTTCCAAAATTAATATTAAATGAAGCGTTTTGATCTTTTATAATGTATAGAGGTAGCGAATCGTAAGTAACATAATTTTTAAGTAATGCTTCTTTAATTTGTCCACCTTTATTTGAAATTGTTAATTTAAGAACATTGTTTTCTAGAATGGTTTCACCGTCTGAAATGGCTGTAGAATATCCAAAACTTCCTAATTCACTTTTTGCTCTTGCTATTGCTAAAGAATCTGTGCCTTGTAGTACATTTTTGTTAGTAGTATTAAAATTAGCAGTATTTGTAGCTGCCTCTGTAGCTTCAACTTTTTCTATGGCTGCTTTTTCTTCTGCAGCTATTTCTTCTGGAGTTGGCTGGTTACTCCACATCCACCATAACATAATTGCTCCAAGAAGCACAAAACCTATAAGTGAATTAAAATCGAATTTTTTTTCTTCCATATCTATAATTAAATGTCAATTTGTCATTAGCTTTTTAAAAAAAATCAAAAAGCCCGACAAAAGTACTAAAAGTAACGTTAATAATTGGTTTTTGTTAATTATTCTATATTAGTTCAAAGAATGTTCCAAAGCCGCTTTTATAAAATCTATAAATAAAGGGTGTGGATTTAATACGGTACTTTTATACTCTGGATGGTATTGTACTCCAATAAACCAAGGATGTGAAGGAATTTCAATAACTTCAACCAAATTTGTTTTTGGATTTGTACCAGTGGCAACCATTCCAGCAGCTTCAATTTGCTTTAAATAAGAATCGTTAAACTCGTATCTATGGCGGTGACGTTCGCTAATTAATTCTTTTTTATAGATGTTTTTTATTTTTGTACCTTCTTTTAATGTACAATCCCAAGCTCCTAAACGCATAGTTCCACCATAATCTGTTATGCTTTTTTGTTCTTCCATAATATCAATTACAGGATTTGGAGTTTCACTATCCATTTCAACAGAGTTGGCATCTTTTATACCTAAAACATTTCTTGAAAATTCAATAACTGCCATTTGCATACCTAAGCAAATTCCTAAGAAAGGTATTTTGTTTTCTCTAGCATAACGAACGGCATCAACTTTACCTTCAATACCTCGTTCACCAAAACCAGGAGCAACTAAAATTCCGTTTAAATTTTTCAATAAATTTGGAACGTTTTCAATGGTTAAGTCCTCAGAGTGAATCCAGTTAATATTTACCTGGATTTCGTTTTGAGCACCTGCATGAATAAATGCTTCAGTAATAGATTTGTAAGCGTCGTGTAATTCAACATATTTACCAATAAGTCCAATTTCAACAGTATGCTTTGGATTTTTAAATTTCTTTAAAAAGGCATTCCATATATTTAAATCAGATTGTTTATCGTCTGGTAAATGTAGTTTTTTAAGTACTACTTTGTCTAAACCTTCTTCTAACATTAAGTTTGGAACGTCGTAAATAGTTTCTGCATCTATAGATTGAATAACATCTTCTTTTTTTACGTTGCAGAACAATGCTAATTTACTTTTTATAGATTCTGAAATATCATGTTCAGTTCTACAAACTAAAATATCAGGACTAACACCACTTTGCATTAACATTTTAACAGAATGCTGTGTTGGTTTTGTTTTTAATTCACCTGCAGCAGCTAAATAAGGAACAAGTGTTAAATGAATAACAATGGCGTTTTCGTGGCCTAATTCCCATAATAATTGACGTACAGATTCTACATAAGGTAAAGATTCAATATCGCCAACAGTACCTCCAATTTCGGTAATTACTATATCATAATCTCCAGTATTTCCTAA
The DNA here is from genome assembly GCF_022429565.1 of Lutibacter sp. A64. Classification (NCBI taxonomy): domain Bacteria; kingdom Pseudomonadati; phylum Bacteroidota; class Flavobacteriia; order Flavobacteriales; family Flavobacteriaceae; genus Lutibacter; species Lutibacter sp. A64. The sequence continues at coordinate 1,489,695 of NZ_CP092487.1, read as the reverse complement.
AATTTGGATTCTGTGTTTAATTTCGTCTGTAATATGTGGAATTACTTGTACAGTTTTACCTAAAAACTCACCTTTTCGTTCTTTATTTATTACAGATTGGTAAATTCTACCTGTAGTAACATTGTTAGATTGAGAAGTAGGAATGTTTAAAAAACGCTCGTAGTGTCCTAAATCTAAATCTGTTTCAGCTCCATCGTCAGTTACATAGCATTCGCCATGTTCGTATGGGTTTAATGTACCAGGATCTATATTAATGTATGGGTCAAGTTTTTGAATGGTAACAGAATAGCCTCTTGATTGTAATAATTTTGCTAAAGAAGCTGCAATAATTCCTTTTCCAAGTGAAGAAGTTACGCCTCCTGTTACAAAAACATATTTGGTGTTTTTCATTGTTCTTAGGTTTGGGCAAAAGTACTAACTCTATTTTAGTTTACAAAAGGTAAATGGGAAAAAAAGTTAGAAACTTATATCAGGTATTAAGTATTAGGTATCTACTATTTAGTATTGTGTATTTTAAGTAAAAATACGAGGTATTTTATTTAAAACACAAAAGAGACTGTCTAAAAAATTAAATTTTTAGACAGTCTCTTAAAAAGTTTTAAAAGCTTAACTACAATTAACTATATAGTTTTTCGTAGTATTCTTTAGCCATTCTGTTACTTGTAAATTCAGGAATTACATCTCCAATACTATTAAATACAATTTCTTGCCATTTTTTTGGCTCGTCATAATATGTAGGTAGTACTTTGTTTTCAAGTATATCAAAAAGGTTAGCACAATCTTCTTCGTCTTGTTCCCAAACAGGTTTTTTATAATCTAATTCAGGTAATACAAAGCAGTTTTTGCCATTTTTTTCAAATTCAGGAATCCAACCATCGTTAATTGAAACATTTACAGAACCGTTAAAAGCAGCAGTCATACCACTTGTTCCAGAAGCTTCGCGTGTAATTCTTGGAGTGTTTAACCAAATATCTGAACCACATTTAAGTTCTTTAGAAAGATCAATTTCATAACCTGTTAAAACGGCTAAATTTTTTCTGTTTTTTGAAAAGTTTACTAAATGATTGAAGATATCAATTGCGTAGTAATCTTTTGGATAAGGTTTACCAGCCCAAATTATTTGTACAGGATATTTATCGTTAGAAAGTAATTTTTCAAAACGTTTAAGATCATATAAAAAGATGTCAGCTCTTTTGTAGCCAGCAAAACGTCTAGCCCAAACAATTGTTAGTACATTTGGGTCAAATCTTTTTTGAGTTTGATTTAAAACAATATCAAATAATTCATTTTTAAGTGTTGTTTTACGAGCCTTAAATTTTTTAGCACTTTTCTTTTGAAAAGCATTCTTTATTTCTTCGTCTTGCCAAAATTTTTGATTTTGGGCATTAGTTATTGGAATAATTTTGCTAATTCCTTTATAACCTTTCCACATATCATTAGAAACAACAGCGTGTAGTTTAGATACTGCGTTAGATTTATTAGCCATTCTTAGGGCAGAAACAGTATAATTAATCATACCATCATTTACCATTTCAGTTCTTAATTCTTCTTCAGAAAGTGTTCTCCCAAAAAATCCACATCTATTTAAGTGTCTTGCATCACGTTCTTCATTTCCTGCTTTTTCAGGAGTGTGAGTTGTAAAAGCAAATTGTTCTTTTTTAACACCTCTATCTCTTAAATAATAGAAAGCAGGTAGTGCGTGTCCTTCGTTTAAGTGGTACATATCTGCACCTCCTAATGCTTCAACTACTTTTGCTCCACCAATACCTAAAATAATACTTTGAGAAACTCTAGTTAGTTCGTTAGAATCGTATAGGTGATTTGTAATGGTTTTAGATAGGTGATCATTTCCTTCAATATCTGTACTTAAAAGATACATTGGTACACAACCAAAAATTTCTGGTTTTAAGATGTAAGCTCTAACTTTTACTCCTGGATTATCGTGAAGAGGTACTTCAACTTCAATTCCAGTATCTTCTAAAAAGTTATATGTTTTTTCTATATAATCTGTTCTTAATGTTCTGTCTTCGTTTCTTCCTTGATCGTAATAACCGTATTTCCACAGCATTCCAATACCTATCATGTTTTGTTTAAGTTCAAATGCAGAACGCATATGTGAACCTGCTAAAAAACCTAGACCACCAGAGTATATTTTTAAAGCTTGGTGAATACCAAACTCCATACTAAAATATGCTACTTTTTTATCATATTTTTTAGCTGGCTTGTATGAGTGATGCCATTTGCTATATTCATTAACCATAATTCTTTAATTTTTAGAAATTTTATCGCAAAAATAAGTATTTAAATCATTTATAATATGTGCTATATTACCCCATTTATGTTTAAGTTAGTGGTCTTTAGAGTTTTTTTGTCGGATATTGTTCTGTTGGGTTAATTTTGAATATAATTTGTTTGTTTTGAAGTTTTTTTTATAATTTAAATGAATATATTGCACTGATAATGTGTGTTTTATGTTTTTTAAATAAAAAAGCTATGCTGTTATTGATTAATTTATCAATATTTAAGCATAGCTTTTAAATATATAAGGTGTTAGTAGTTTACTCTTTTGTCTCTGGAGAGATAAATTTATAAATTAACCCTGCTAGAATTGCACCTGCAATTGGTGCTAGCCAGAATAACCATAGTTGACTTAAAGCCCAGTCGCCAACAAAAATTGCTTGACTTGTACTTCTTGCTGGGTTTACAGAAGTATTTGTAATAGGTATACTAATTAAGTGAATAAGTGTTAGTCCTAAACCAATTGCCAATCCAGCTAAATATTTTGGAGCTTTAGAGTGTGTTGCGCCTAAAATAATTATTAAAAACATAAAAGTCATAACTATTTCTGTAATAAGAGCGGCTTGTAAACTATAACCACCAGGAGAATGCTCTCCATATCCGTTTGCGGCAAATCCACCAATTTCAAAACCTGGTTTTCCAGATAAGATTAAGTAAATAATACCAGCACCTGCAATACCACCTAATACTTGTGCGGCAATATAAGGTAATAAGTCTTTTTTGTCGAAACGACCTCCAGCCCATAAGCCGATAGAAACCGCTGGATTTAAATGGCAACCAGAAATATGTCCAATGGCATAAGCCATAGTTACTACTGTTAAACCAAATGCTAAGGCTACGCCTGTAAACCCAATTCCTAAATCTGGAAATGCAGCTGCAAAAACTGCACTACCACAACCGCCCAGCACTAACCAAGCTGTACCAATAAATTCTGCTACTAATTTTTTCATAAATAATAAAGTTTTAAATTAATTGGGTTAGTAATTCAAATATAAACTATTTATTTAAAAAAAACTTAAAAGAAGTTTTAAAATGTAATTAAAAAACTTTCTTAAAAAGAGGAGTTGTTTTAGAATTTTTATGATTCTTTTCAAAAAAAGTGTTTCTTACAAAGCTAAATGTTTAGTTTTTCTTTAAAAGTCAGTATTTTTTATAATATTTAGAATATGTAGAAAGCCTATATTTATTACCTTGAGAAGCTGTGAGATTTACTAATGAATATTATTTTTTATTTTTTTTAAAAATCTGTTTGTCAAATATAAAAGGATTTGTATATTTGCCAACGCTTTCAAGGAGACATCTTCTAAAAGTAAATTAAGAAAAAAAGAAACACGATTTTTAAAGATATTTGTAATGAGTAAAAGAACATTTCAGCCTTCAAAGAGAAAGAAAAGAAACAAACATGGTTTTAGAGAGCGTATGGCATCTGCAACTGGTAGAAAAGTTTTAGCAAGAAGAAGAGCTAAAGGAAGAAAAAGATTAAGTGTTTCTTCTGATTCAAGACCAAAAAAATAATGAAACAATAGTTTTATATATGAGGTGTTACTTTTTTTTAGTAACACCTTTTTTTATGACCTTTTGATAAGTTTTGAAAACTATTTTTTTATAAAAAATGAATTTATTAGATATTTACCAAATTATTAATTAATATTACCAAATGCCAAAAAATACAAACATTAAATCAATTTTAATTATTGGGTCTGGACCAATAATTATAGGCCAAGCGTGTGAATTTGATTACTCTGGTTCACAAGCAATTAGATCATTAAAAGAAGAAGGGATTGAAGTTACCTTAATAAATTCAAATCCGGCTACAATTATGACAGATCCTTCTTTAGCCGATAATGTTTATTTAAAACCATTAACTACAAAATCTATTATAGAAATTTTAAAAATACATCCAAATATAGATGCTGTTTTGCCAACAATGGGTGGACAAACGGCATTAAATTTATGTATTGAAGCTGATGAAAAAGGTATTTGGGAAGATTTTAATGTTGAATTAATTGGTGTTGATATTGATGCTATTAATATTACTGAAGATAGAGAGCAATTTAGAAAATTAATGATTGAGATTGGAGTAGGACAAGCGCCTTCTACAACTGCAACATCTTTTTTAAAAGGTAAAGAAATTGCTCAAGAATATGGGTTTCCTTTAGTAATTCGTCCGTCATTTACTTTAGGAGGTTTTGGAGCTTCAATAGTATATGACAAAGAAGATTTTGACGATTTATTAAGTAGAGGTTTAGAAGCTTCACCAATTCATGAAGTTATTATTGATAAAGCTTTGTTGGGTTGGAAAGAATATGAGTTAGAATTGTTGAGAGATAGAAATGATAATGTAGTAATTATATGTACTATTGAAAATATGGATCCAATGGGAATTCATACTGGAGATTCAATTACTGTTGCACCAGCAATGACATTAAGTGATAAAACTTTTCAGAAAATGCGTGATATGGCAATACATATGATGCGTTCAATTGGAGATTTTGCTGGCGGTTGTAATGTGCAGTTTGCTGTAAGTCCAGATGAAAAAGAAGATATTATTGCAATTGAAATCAATCCACGTGTTTCACGTTCATCTGCATTGGCATCAAAAGCAACAGGATATCCTATTGCAAAAATAGCTGCTAAATTAGCAATTGGTTATCATTTAGATGAATTAGACAATCAAATAACCAAAACAACTTCCGCTTTATTTGAGCCAACATTAGATTATGTAATTGTAAAAATACCACGTTGGAATTTTGATAAGTTTGAAGGAAGTGATAGAACTTTAGGTTTACAAATGAAGTCTGTTGGAGAGGTAATGGGTATTGGGCGTTCGTTTCAAGAAGCATTGCATAAAGCTACACAGTCATTAGAAATTAAACGTAATGGTTTAGGTGCAGATGGTAAAGGTGAAAAAAGTTATGATGCTATTATTAAGAAATTAACCAAAGCAAGTTGGGATAGAGTTTTTGTAATTTATGATGCAATTCAAATGGGAATTCCATTAAGTAGAATTCATGAAATCACAAAAATTGATTATTGGTATTTAAAGCAATACGAAGAATTATTAGCGTTAGAAAACGAAATTTCAACAAATAAATTAGCAACATTATCTTATGAATTATTGTTAGAAGCAAAACAAAAAGGTTTTGCAGATAGGCAAATAGCACATATGTTAGGTTGTTTAGAAAGTGAAGTAAAAGCGAAGCGAACCGAGTTACATATTAATCGTGTTTACAAATTGGTTGATACTTGTGCTGCAGAATTTAGTGCACAAACTCCTTATTATTACTCTACTTTCGAAAACAAGATGATTTCTCCAGAAGGAGTTAAAAAAGCAGATAATGAAAGTGTTGTAACAGATAAAAAGAAGATAATAGTACTGGGTTCTGGACCGAATAGAATTGGACAGGGAATTGAATTTGATTATTGTTGTGTACACGGAGTATTAGCTGCTAAAGAAGCTGGTTACGAAACAATTATGATTAACTGTAATCCAGAAACTGTTTCAACAGATTTTGATACTGCAGATAAATTATACTTTGAGCCAGTATTTTGGGAACATATTTATGATATAATTGAGCACGAAAAACCTGAAGGTGTAATTGTGCAATTAGGTGGACAAACAGCATTAAAACTTGCTGAGAAATTAGAAAAATGGGGTGTAAAAATTATAGGAACTAGTTTTGAAGCTTTAGATTTAGCTGAGGATAGAAAGCGTTTTTCTGAATTATTAGTTGATTTAGATATTCCTTTCCCTAAATATGGAACTGCAAATACTGCAGATGAAGCCTCTGCAATTGCTGATAATTTAGATTTTCCAATTTTAGTGCGTCCTTCTTATGTATTAGGTGGTCAAGGAATGAAAATTGTAATTAATAAAGAAGAATTAGAGAAACATGTTGTGTCTTTATTAAGAAGTATTCCTAATAATATGTTGTTGTTAGATCATTATTTAGATGGAGCGGTTGAAGCTGAAGCAGATGCTATTTGTGATGGTGAAGATGTATACATTATCGGTATTATGGAACATATTGAACCTTGTGGAGTGCATTCAGGAGATTCAAATGCCACTTTGCCACCATTTAATTTGGGTGAATTTGTAATGCAACAAATTAAAGATCATACTAAAAAAATAGCGCTAGCCTTAAAAACTGTTGGGCTAATAAATATTCAGTTCGCAGTAAAAGATGATATTGTTTATATAATTGAAGCAAATCCTAGAGCCTCTAGAACAGTGCCATTTATAGCAAAAGCTTATCAAGAACCTTATGTAAATTATGCTACAAAAGTAATGTTGGGTGATAAAAAAGTAAAAGATTTTAATTTTAATCCTAAATTAGAAGGTTTTGCTATAAAACAACCAGTATTTTCATTTAATAAATTCCCTAATGTAGATAAAAAATTAGGACCTGAAATGAAATCTACAGGTGAAAGTATTTTGTTTATTGATAGTTTAAAAGACGATCAATTTTATGAATTATATTCTCGTAGAAAAATGTATTTAAATAAATAGATTATCTATAAATAATAATTTAAAAAAGTCTTTACTTCTTGTAAGTAAAGGCTTTTTTTGTACAATAGATTTATTAATTATTTCGTTTTTGATGTAAATGTAACCTTTCAGTTTTAGTGTTGTTATTCAATCTAGTTGTATCAACATTTGCAATAAAAGGAATTATAATAATTAAAAAACAAATAGTAATGAAAGAAAATATGATAAGTTTAGTAGTTGGTTTTTTTTGACTTAATTTTTTATAAACACTAACAATAATTTTCCAGTGTAAAATAATATGGAGTAGGAGAAGCCCAATTAAAATATATCCAATTATAAGGTGAATTTCTCCCCAATCATGTCTGTCCATTCCAAATAAAGAAAGGTGAACTTTATTTCCGTATTTAACCATTTGTTCTTGTCCAGAAGCGAGTCTGTATTTAATTAGTAAACCAGTGCTTGCAACTGCGGATAAACAAAAAAACATTAAAGCGTTGATGATAAAATTTACTGTAGGTTTTTTAATTTTCATAATTATAGTATTTAAAACAATAATTTGACATTGATAAAGTAAAATGGTTTAATCTAAAGCGATGTTTTGTTTTAATAAATTTAAGGTGTATATTTGTTTAAACAAAAGGAAATTACATTGAACAATATTAAATCAGAATTTACAATTAAAGATCTTGAGAACTTCTCAGGAATTAAAGCGCATACTATTAGAATTTGGGAAAAAAGATATAACATTCTAAAGCCAAATAGAACAGAATCTAATATTCGATATTATAATATTAATAATTTGCAGAAGTTGTTAAATGTTGCGCTTTTAAATGCAAATGGATTAAAAATTTCTAAAATAGCTGAATTACCTGAATCTAAACTTAATGCAAGTGTACGTGAGTTAGTGGCTAAAAATGGTGTTGATACACAGGCTTCAAATTCATTAAAACTGGCAATGCTTAATTTTGATGAAAATTTATTTAATGTTACTTATAACAATTTAATAGCGCAATCTTCATTAAGAACTGTTTTTAAAGATGTATTTCTTCCTTTTTTAAATGAAATTGGTCTTTTATGGCAAGTAAATTCTATTACTCCTGCGCATGAACATTTTATTTCAAACCTTGTAAAACAAAAAATACATATTAATATTGAGAGATTGCAGTTGTCGTCACCTACCAATTATGATAAAATATTTGTGTTATACCTTCCAATGAATGAAATTCATGAATTGGGATTGTTGTATTTGCATTTCGAGTTATTATTGCATGGGTATCAATCAATTTATTTAGGGCAAAGTGTGCCTATTGCTAATTTAAATGATGTTCAAAAGGTGTATAATAATATATGTTTTATTAGTTATTTAACAGTAGAACCTTCTAAAACTTCAATAAAAGAATATGTTGATGAGGTGAAAGACACCGTTTTGTTAGATACTGATAGTGAGCTTTGGTTGTTAGGGAGAAAATTAAATGAATTTGAAGAGAAAATAAAATTTTTAAATGTAAAAACCTTTGAATCTATCGATTTTTTGTTAAAAGAATTATAAAAAATAGTAAACAAACTTGATTTTGTTTAATAAATACGTATATTTGTTAAACAAATGAGAGATATATTAATAATAGGTTCAGGGTTTTCATCACTATCTTCCGCTTGCTATCTAGCAAAAGCGGGTTATAATGTTACTATTCTAGAGAAAAATACCTCAGTAGGAGGTAGAGCAAGAAAATTTGAAAAAGATGGTTTTAAATTTGATATGGGACCAACTTGGTATTGGATGCCAGATGTTTTTGAGAAATTTTTTAAAGATTTTGATAAAAAACCGTCAGATTTTTACCAGTTAGAAAAATTAAGTCCGGCTTACCAAGTGTATTTTGGTAAAGAGGATTCGATCACCGTTCCAGGTACATTAAATGAAATATTTGATGTTTTTGAAAAGGAAGAGCCAGGGAGTTCTAAGCATTTGAAATCCTTTTTAGATTCAGCAAAATTTAATTATGAAGTTGCTATTAACGACTTGGTATATAAACCAGGGGAGTCGATTACAGAGTTGATAAATTTTACAACTTTAACAAAAGCGAATCAGTTTTTTACATCTATAAGTTCAGCTGTTCGAAAAAAAATTAAAAGTTCTAAGCTTCAACAAATATTAGAGTTTCCGGTATTGTTTTTAGGGGCAAAACCTTCAAATACACCAAGTTTCTATAATTTTATGAATTATGCTGATTTTGGTTTAGGTACTTGGCATCCAAAAGGAGGTATGTATGAGGTTGTAAATGGTTTTGTAAAATTAGCCAAAGATTTAGGAGTGAAAATTTTTACAGACCAAAATGTTGAAAAAATTGTAGTTGAAAAAGGTGAAATTAAAGGGGTTGTTTCTAATGGGTATTTTATTAAATCCGATATAGTAATTAGTGGTGCAGACTACCATCATACCGAAACATTATTAGATGCGAACTATAGAGTGTATTCAGAGAAATTTTGGAATAAAAAAACATTTGCACCTTCAGCATTGCTATTTTACGTTGGTTTTAATAAAAAAATTAAAAATGTAGCACATCATACATTATTTTTCGATACAAGTTTTGATGTACATGCAGAAGATATTTATGATACGCCAAAATGGCCAAAAGATCCACTTTTTTATGCTAGTTTTTCAAGTATAACGGATGCTAGTTTTGCTCCAGATTCAAAAGAGGCTGCAACTTTTTTAATTCCGATAGCTCCTGGGTTAACCGATGTTCCTGAAGTTCGTGAAGAATATTTTTTAAAGATTATGGAACGTCTAGAACATCTAACAGGACAAGATTTAAAAGATCAAGTGTTATTTAAAGAATCGTATTGTGTTAACGATTTTGTTTCTGACTATAATTCGTACAAAGGAAATGCGTATGGCTTGGCAAATACGCTATTTCAAACTGCATTTTTAAGACCAAAAATTAAAAGTAAAAAAGTTGAAAATTTATTTTTTACAGGTCAGTTAACAGTTCCTGGTCCTGGAGTTCCACCAGCTATAATTTCTGGGAAAATTGTTTCAGATATGGTAATAAATACTTCAAAATAAAACTACTACTAACTAAAAAAATAATAAAAATGAAACGATTATATGATGAAACATCATTTAAATGCAGTAAAATTGTTACTAAAAATTACAGTACTTCATTTTCACTAGCAGTTTATATGTTGTCGCCTAAAATTAGAGAGGCAATTTATAGTATTTATGCATTTGTTCGTTTTGCAGATGAAATTGTAGATTCTTTTCACACTTATGAAAAAGAGGTTTTATTAAATGAGTTTGAAGCAGATTATTACAAGGCACATAAGTATGATATTAGTTTAAATCCAATTTTAAACAGTTTTCAACAAACAGTAAAAAAATACAATATTACAGACGACTTAATCCAGTCATTTTTAAAGAGTATGAAAGCAGATTTAAATAAAGAAATGTATAATACAGTAGAAGAGTATACTAATTATATTTATGGTTCTGCCGATGTTGTTGGTTTAATGTGTTTAAAGGTTTTTGTAAATGGTGATACTGAAAAATACGATGAATTAAAATTTTCTGCAATGAAATTGGGTTCAGCTTTTCAAAAGGTTAATTTTTTGCGTGATTTAAAAGATGATTTTGAGTTATTAAATCGGTCTTATTTTCCTGGTGTAAATTTAAAAGAGTTAACTACCGAAGAAAAAACCGAAATTATATTAGATGTTGAAGCGGATTTTAAAGATGCTTTAGAAGGTATAAAAAAATTACCATTAGAGGCAAAATTTGGAGTGTATACAGCTTATGTGTACTACAAAAGGTTATTAAATAAATTAAATGATACTCCTTCAAAAGAAATTTTAAACACGCGAATTCGTGTTTCTAATCCTTTAAAATTGAGTTTATTGGCTAAATCTTTTGTTGTTTATAAATTAAATTTACTATAATGAAATATCTAGGGTTAATTGTGTTTTTTTTAATTTCATTCAATACGGAGTCTCCGCTTGAAGAAGTTAGATATCAATTTCCAAATATTGAGTCTTTAGAGCAAGCAGATAAATTTAGAGTTAGCTTAAAAAGTGATAATTCAGCTGAAACTAAAGGTTATTATGCCGCTATGGTTTTAATGAAATCACGTTTTGCTAAAAGCCCGTTTTCGAAGTATAAATTTTTTAAACAAGGAAAAAAACAACTAGATAAAGCTATTTCTGAAAATACAGCTGTAGTAGAAATTAGATACATACGTTTTTTAATGCAAAAGCAAATACCTAGTTTTTTAGGTTACAATAAAAATATTGAAGAAGATTTTAATTTTATTTTAACTCAGTTAATAGGTGCCGATTTAGCTGTTAGCTTTAAGATTAAAATGTTAAAAACGATGTTGTTAGTAAATGATTTAACTGAAGTAGAAAAAAATAAAATCAATCAAATATTAAATAAAATATGATATTTCCATTAATTACAATAGTTACTTTTTTATTGATGGAATGTGTTACTTGGTTAACGCATAAATATGTTATGCATGGATTTTTGTGGTATTTGCACGAAGATCATCACCAACCAAGATATCAAAATTGGTTTGAGAGAAATGATGTGTTTTTTGTAATTTTTGCAATTCCAAGTATTGCATTATTTTATTTTGGAGTAGAAGGAGGTTTAAACTATATGTTTTTTATTGGTTTAGGTATTTTATTGTATGGAATAGCTTATTTTTTAGTACACGATGTTTTAATTCACAAGCGTTTTAAATGGTTTAATAAAACCACTAATAAGTATTTAATTGGTTTGCGAAAAGCCCATAAAATGCATCATAAACATTTAGGAAAAGAAAAAGGTGAATGTTTTGGAATGTTGTTTGTTCCTTTTAAATACTATAAAATATGAGTTCTTTGTACCTTATAATTAATATAGCTTCCTTTTCGGTGCCATTTTTGTATAGTTTTCAAAAGAAAATGAGGTTTATACAATATTGGAAGTCTGTGTTTTTGGCAATATTAATTGTTGCAATTCCATTTTTAATATGGGATATTTGGTTTACAAATATTGGTGTTTGGGGATTTAATCCAACCTATTTATTAGGACCAACCATTTTTAATCTACCTTTAGAAGAGGTGTTGTTCTTTTTTTGTATTCCATATGCAAGTATTTTTACGCATTACGCATTGTTACATTTTTTTCCAAAGTTGGCATTTTCAAAAAAAACGACTAAATATATAACAATAGTGTTGTTGCTAATAGCTATTTCTATTGTGATTTTTAATTACGATAAATGGTATACATTAATAAACTTTTCGGTATTTTCAGTACTTTTATGTTATGCATTACTGGGTAAGGATACTAATTTAAATTCATTTTATATAACATTTTTAGTTGTACTAATTCCGTTTTTTATAGTTAATGGTCTATTAACTGGTAGTTTTATAGAAGAGCAAGTTGTATGGTATAACAATTTAGAGAATTTAGGAATTAGAATTGGAACTGTTCCGCTAGAAGACGCTTTTTACGCATTTAGTATGTTGTATACAGCTGTAATTTTGATTGAAAAATTTAAACTAAAAATTGATAAAAAGTAACAATGGATAAACAAGAAATTTCAGTTTTTTGGTTTCGAAGAGATTTAAGACTGCATGATAATTCTGCATTGTATTACGCATTGAATTCTAAATATCCAGTATTACCAATTTTTATTTTTGATCAAGCTATTTTAAATGAATTGCCAAAAGATGATGCTAGAGTTAATTTTATTCATGATACTTTAAGTAAAATAAATACTGAATTAGTAGAGAGTAAATCGTCGTTATGCATTAAAAAAGGAGAAGTTCTTGATGTTTGGAAAGCACTTTTGAATGAATTCAACATAAAAAAAGTTTTTTTCAATAAAGATTATGAGCCTTATGCAGCTAAAAGAGATGCTGAAATAAGAAATTTATGTGTTAAAAATAATATTGAAGTACATTCGTATAAAGATCAAGTTATTTTTGAAGCAGATGAGCTTGTAAAAGCTGATGGAAAACCCTATACAGTTTACACGCCTTATAAAAATAAATGGTGGGATTTATATAATTCTCAAAAATTAAATTTATTTCCTTCTGAAGAATTTAAAGAAAATTTTATAAATGACAGTTTTAATTTTCCTTCATTAAAAGATATTGGCTTTACTGAAAGTAATATAAAAGTAAGATCAATAAATAAAAATGCAATTTTAGATTATCAAAATTTTAGGGATTTGCCGAGTGTTAATACTTCAAATAATTCTGTTTATTTAAGGTTCGGACTTATAAGCACGCGTAAATTATTTAAATATGCGCAATCTAAAAACGAAACGTATTGTAACGAGCTTATTTGGAGGGAGTTTTTTATGCAAATTCTGCATCATTTTCCAAAAGTTGTCAATGAAAATTTTAAAGCGAAGTATAATTTTATTCCTTGGAGAAATAATGAGGAAGAGTTTAAAATGTGGTGCGAGGGAAACACAGGCTATCCAATTGTAGATGCTGGTATGCGAGAATTAAATAAAACAGGGTATATGCATAATCGCGTACGAATGATAGTTGCTAGTTTTTTAAATAAGCACTTATTAATAGATTGGCGTTGGGGAGAAGCGTATTTTGCTGAAAAATTATTAGATTATGATTTAGCTGCTAATAATGGAAATTGGCAGTGGGTTGCTGGTACAGGTTGTGATTCTGCACCTTATTTTAGAGTTTTTAATCCAACAACACAACAGCAAAAATTTGACCCAGATTTTAAATACATCAAAAAATGGAATTTAAATTATAAAAACATTCCTGAAATTGTAGAACATAAATTTGCGCGTGTACGTTATTTAGAAACGGTGAAGTCAGCTTTAATATAAATGTAATTAGGCTTCAAATAAATTAAAAAAGATTAAATTTAAAAATAAATTATAATAACAAATTAAAATAATGAAAATAACAGGTGTAATAATTAGTGTAATACTTTCGGTATTTTTTATGAAAGAAACAAACTTAACTAAAATGGAAAAAAATCAACAAGCGTCTTTATACAACATTTCAATTAATAGTATTGATGGAGAAGCAATAAATTTAGAAGATTTTAAGGGAAAAAAGATATTGTTTGTAAACACAGCGTCAGAATGTGGTTTTACAGGGCAGTATGAAGATTTAGAAAAATTGTATACAACCTATAAAGATAAGTTAGTGGTAATTGGAGTTCCTTGTAATCAGTTTGGTGGACAAGAACCAGGTACTCTTACGGAGATTAAATCTTTTTGTGAAGTTAATTATGGAGTTACTTTTTTAATGACAGAAAAAGTTAATGTTAAGGGAGAGAATCAACATCCATTATACGCTTGGTTAACTAAAAAAGAACTAAATGGCGTTAAAAGTTCTTCAGTAAAGTGGAATTTTCAAAAGTATTTAGTTGATGAAGAAGGAAATTATATCGATTTTTATTATTCAATGACAAAACCATTGAGTTCAAAAATAACAAATCATTTAAAATAACGTGAGCACGCATATACAATATATACTACTGTTTTTAGTGTTAAATTTTGGGGCGTTGGCAATTGGAGGCTATTTAATTAATAATGGTCCACAAGCTAATTGGTACTTAAATTTAAACAGAGCTCCTTGGACTCCGCCAGGATGGTTTTTTGGTGTAGCTTGGACTACAATAATGGTTTGTTTTTCTATTTATTTAGCACATTTATTAGCTTTAAAACCAGGAAGTTATTTTTGGGTGGTATTTTTTATTCAATTTGTTTTAAATATAGCTTGGAATTTCATTTTTTTCAATCAACAGCAAATAGGATTAGGATTAATTGATATTATTTTACTTACAATAATAGTTGGTTATTATTTATTTCAATTTGGAAGTGGTTTAGGAATTAAAACTTGGTTTATAGTACCTTATTTTGTGTGGTTGTTAATTGCAACGAGTTTAAATGCTTATGCGTTTTTTAAAAATTAAGAATGAATTTTAGTACAAAAGGAACAGTTTATACATTATCATCTAAACTACAATTACCAATTTCGGTTAATGTTGCTTGGGAGTTTTTGTCAAATCCAGCAAATTTAAAAACAATTACTCCAGATTATATGAGTTTTGATATTTTAACTGGAGCTGATAAACCAATGTTTGCAGGACAAATAATACAATATGTTGTAACTCCAATTTTAGGAATTAAAACCAATTGGGTTACTGAAATTACGCACGTTGTAGATAAACATTATTTTGTAGATGAACAGCGGTTTGGACCTTATGCACTTTGGCATCACAAACATTTTATTAAAGAAATTGATGGAGGCGTAGAAATGGAAGATATTATTGACTATAAAGTTCCTTTTGGTTTTTTAGGGCGTATAGTACATCCATTTATTGTAAAACCAAAGCTTACAGAAATTTTTAATTATAGAACTAAAAAGTTAATTAATCTTTTTGGAGAATATAATAAATAAAGAATTCCAATTGTAAAATAATGAAACTTATGACTTTAAATTTAGATCCAAATCATACCATAGTTAATTTTAATAAAAATACTACATTGCATGATTGGTGTGTGGTAAATGATGTTGTAATGGGAGGTAAGTCTACTAGTGAAGTAATGTTAAATAAAAATGGAAATGCAGTTTTTAAAGGAAAAGTCTCTTTAGAAAATAATGGAGGATTTTCTTTATTAAGACATCGGTTTTATAAGTTAGATATTTCTAATTTTAAAACTATTAAAATTCGTTTAAAAGGTGACGGTAAAAAATACCAGTTTAGAATAAAACCATCTAGGTTTAATCAATACTCTTATGTTCAATATATTCAAACCGCTGAAGATTGGGAAACTATTAAAATAGACCTAACAGATTTTACACCTATTTTTAGAGGTAGACAATTAGAAATGCCAAATTTTAATGAGCTAACAATAGAAGAGATAAGTTTTTTAATTGGAAATAAACTACAAGAAAAATTTAAACTTATTATAGAGTCAGTTGTTTTAGAGTAATTATACGTGTATTTTAAATGAAAGAAAGATCATTTGTACCAACTGCAGCTATTTTTGAAACTACAAAAGAGCTAGAAAAATTTCAAAATAGTATGTTACGCCCAATAATTAAATCGTTGAATGGTTTGTTATTTGAATATTTTCAGAATTATCTCATTTTACAAAAGTTTGATATGACAGATAGAACATATTTAAAAAAAATGAATTTATTACCACTGTTTTATTAAAAGATAATCAATTAAAAAATAAATTAAAGGGGTTTATAATAGGTCATTTTTCACTTGAAGAATATATGTATTATAAAACTTCATCTAAACAAATTAATAAAAGAATTTTGAATGTTATTAAGCAGCATTTTTTAAGTTATTAATAAATAGTATTCCTTTTTTATATGAATAAAATAGCTATTTAAAATATTTTTTAAAGCATTAACTCCTTTTTATTATGAAACTTTAATTATTTATTAATTAATATAATTTAGTCTTTAACAAAGGCGATATTCTTGTGTTAAAGCACTGTTAAGATTGTTACATATAACTCTTAAAATGGTAAACCAAATTGGTTTACCATTTTATTTTCAATTACTTATATTTATTAAATAAAATGATTATAAATAATCAGCTATCTTTTTAAACTGATATTTATCATTATAACTCTAGGTTAATTCTTATAATTTTACAATACTTAAATCAATAATTAATATAGTTTGTAGCCATTTTAAACAAATTCTACAAATTATTTTACATAAATAAAATATAAGAAATGAAACCAGAAACGAAGAAATTAATTTGTGATGCTAACGAGGCTGTAGCTAGAGTAGCACATAAAACAAATGAAGTTTGTGCAATTTATCCAATTACACCTGCGTCTCCTATGGGAGAACATGTAGATGTGTTTAGCGCAAAAGGAGAAAAGAATATTTGGGGAGATGTTCCAAGAATTATTGAAATGCAAAGTGAAGGTGGAGCAGCAGGAACAGTTCACGGGTCACTTCAAGGAGGAGCGCTTACTACAACATTTACAGCTTCACAAGGGTTGTTATTAATGTTGCCAAATATGTATAAAATGGCAGGAGAATTATTGCCAACTGTAATACATGTTGCGGCAAGAACAATAGCTACACATGCATTATCGATTTTTGGTGATCATTCAGATGTTATGTCTGCTCGTCAAACAGGTTTTTCAATGTTATTTGGAGGTTCTGTGCAAGAAGCACATGATTTTGCTTTAATAGCTCAAGTTGCAGCTTTAAAGAGCAAGGTTCCAATGATGAATATTTTTGATGGATTTAGAACATCTCATGAAATTTCAAAAATAGATGCTATTCCAGATGAAGTTATTAAGGCTATGATGCCAGAAGAGGATATAATGAAGCATAAGAAAAATGCTTTAAATCCAGAAAATCCAGTTATTAGAGGTACTGCTCAAAATCCTGATGTATTTTTTCAAGCGAGAGAAGCAGCCAATTCTTATTACGAAAAAGTTCCAAGAATTGTTCAAGAAACAATGGATGAATTCTACGAACATACAGGAAGAAAATATAGTTTATTCTACTACTTAGGACACCCAGAAGCAGAAAAAGTTGTAGTTATTATGGGGTCTGGAGAAGGGCCAGTAAGAGAAACTATAGATACTTTAGTAGAACAGGGAGAAAAAGTAGGAGCATTATTTGTTCGTTTATACCGTCCGTTCTCTGTAACTGATTTTATAGAGCAAATGCCAAAAACAGTTAAAAAAGTAGCTGTATTAGATAGAACAAAAGAGCCAGGAAGTACTGGAGAACCTTTATATTTAGATGTTGTTACAGCTTATGTAGAAAGCGGTGAAGCTATGCCAACTGTAGTTGGTGGTCGTTACGGACTTTCTTCTAAAGAATTTAATCCAGCAATGGTTAAAGGTATTTTTGATGAACTTGATAAAAACTCACCAAAAAATCACTTTACAGTTGGTATTAACGATGATGTAACACATACAAGTATTGAATACAAACCAACATTCGAAACTAAAAAATCTACATTTAATTGTATGTTCTATGGTTTAGGATCTGATGGTACTGTTGGTGCAAATAAAAATTCAATTAAAATTATTGGTGAAACTACAGATAATCATGTACAAGGTTATTTTGTTTATGACTCTAAAAAAGCAGGAGCACAAACTGTTTCGCATTTACGTTTTGGACCAGAACCAATTTATTCTTCATACTTAATAAGTACAGCGAATTTTATTGCTTGTCATCAACCAAATTTTGTAAATGAGTACGATATCTTAAAAAAGATTAAAAAAGGAGGTACTTTCTTACTAAATACACCACATTCTAAATATAAAATTTGGGCAGAGTTGCCAAGTGCAGTTCAAAAAAGAATTATAGATAACAATGTAGAGTTTTATGTAATAGACGCAACGAAGGTTGCAGCAGAAGCTAATTTAGGAAAACGTACTAATACAGTATTACAAACTTGTTTCTTCGCAATTTCTGGTGTGCTTCCAAAAGATGAAGCTATCAAAAAAATTAAAGAAGCAATTGTAAAATCGTATTCTAAAAAAGGAGATAAAATTGTTCAAATGAACTTTAATGCAGTAGATAAATCTCTAGAAAACTTACAAAAAGTAGAATATCCTTGTCATACAACAAATGAAGAAGGTTTAGTGCCAATGATGACAGAAGATGCAGATGATTTTGTGAAAAATGTTTTAGGAACAATTTTAGCAGGTAATGGAGATACGTTACCAGTTAGTATATTTGCAGCAGATGGTACGTTCCCAACAGGAACTACTAAATATGAAAAACGAGGTATTGCAGATGCTGTACCAGTTTGGGATGACGCAGACCTTTGTACGCAGTGTAATAAATGTGTTGCTATTTGTCCACATGCTGCTATTAGGGCAAAAGTAGTACCTAATGAATTGTTAGAGAATGCTCCAGCCGGATTAAAACATGTTCCAGCAAAAGGAAGACCATTTGATAGAAAAACAGAAAGTTACATTTTACAAGTTTCACCTGAAGATTGTACAGGATGTGATCTTTGTGTTCAAGTTTGTCCAGCAGAAAGTAAAGAAGTAGCAGGTATGTTTGCAATTAATTTAGATAAAAAATCTGAAGTAGAAAAAGTTGAAAGTGAAAAATGGGATTACTTTATTGACCTGCCTGATTATGATAGAACAAAATTAGTAACAACAAACGTAAAAGGTTCTCAATTTTTACAACCATTGTTTGAGTTCTCTGGAGCTTGTTCGGGTTGTGGTGAAACACCATATATTAAATTGATTACTCAGTTGTACGGAGATAGTATGGTAGTTGCTAATGCTACAGGTTGTTCTTCAATTTATGGAGGTAACTTACCAACAACACCATATACAACAAATAAAGATGGTAGAGGGCCAGCTTGGGCAAATTCATTATTTGAAGATAATGCCGAATTTGGTTTGGGTATAAAATTAGCCTTAACTAAAAAAGAAGAAATAGCGGTTAGTTTATTAAAATCTTTAGAAAATGTTATAGGCAGTACATTAACAAATAAAATTATTGAAAACCCTGAAAATACAGAAGCTTTAAAAGAAGAAAAGATAAATGATATTGCAGAGTTAAATGAAATTTTAGATACAATAGATACTTACGAAGCTAAAAAACTAAGAAACCTTTCTGAATACTTACGTAAAAAAGCGGTTTGGATTTTTGGTGGAGATGGTTGGGCTTATGATATTGGTTATGGTGGTGTAGATCACGCATTAGCTTCAGGTGAAAATATCAATATCTTAGTAATGGATACTGAAGTGTATTCTAATACTGGTGGACAAGCATCAAAAGCTACCCCTTTAGGAGCAAGTGCAAAATTTGCAATGAAAGGTAAACAAAGCAATAAAAAAAGTTTAGCATTACAAGCTGTTTCTTACGGAAATGTATATGTAGCACAAATTGCAATTGGAGCCAAAGATAATCAAACTCTAAAAGCAATTCAAGAAGCTGAAGCATATCCTGGACCATCAATAATAATAGCTTACTCACATTGTGGTGAACATGGTTACGATTTAAAAGATGGAGCTGCGCATCAAGCTAAAGCAGTTGAAACAGGTTACTGGCCATTATTTAGATTTAATCCTTTAGAAGAAAAAGGAAAGAAATTTAGATTAGATTCTAAAGCACCAGCGGCGCCGTTAGAAGAGTTTATGTATTCTGAAACACGTTTTACAAGAGTTGTAAAAGAAAATTCAGAAATGGCAAAAGACTTATTAGATAGAGCCCAAGAGCAAGTAGATATCCAATGGGAGCGATTAGAGCTTTATAAAAATTTATAAACCAAAACAAATCAGAAAGTGCTGGGTATTTAGAATACCTGGCACTTTTTTTATAAACCTTTTAAACATAAATAATATGAAATCAAGATCAACAGCTTTTTTTAATGAAGCAACAAAGAATTTGCAATTAGCAAAAGATGAATTGTTTAAGCCTTCTGAAGATATTGTAACTTATTCAATATGTAAGAATGCTCAATTTGCTATTGAAAATTATTTGAGAGGTTTTTTAATTAAAAACGAAGTAGAATTAACATCAAAAGAAACCATTTCAACATTGTTTGAGAAATGTGTGGCTATTGATGAAAATTTTAAAAACATAGATATCAATGCAATAGGTTGTAAAGACCATGCAATAGATTCTAGATATTGTTCTGAAATTAATTCTGTAAGTGCTTGTTTTGATACTGCAGATACAATTGATACTTATTTAAGAAAAATTAAGGCCATATAAAATCAATTATTTTTTTTGGCAAAAATAAAACTTACAGTACCTTTGTCGAAATTATTTTGAAAAATGAATTATATTTTATATGACGGTTCTGTGCGTAAAGCATTATTGCCTTTTACTTACACAAAACCAGTTGCAGATTTACGTATTGGAATTCTTACTATTCGTCAAAAATGGGAAAAACATTTAGGTTTTACCACCACTACGTTAACTGAAGAATATTTAGAAGAAAAATATCCAATGGTAGAAATGGATAAGAATATTATGATAAATGCATCATTTTTACCAACAAATTCATTAATCGAAATTATTAAAGGTTTGAAAGTTAATCAGGCGATTTATAAAGATGATGAAATAATAGCCTTTTATACTACAGATGATCAAGATGAGGTTAATTTTGAAACCTATGAACAAATAGATCTTAAAGAAGATGTTTTACAAATTAGAAATACGTGGGATTTATTTTCTTTAAATGATGAAGCAATTAGGTTAGATTTTGATTTAATTACTGAAGGAAGAATATCTCAACCTATACCTGAAGGGGTAAACTTTTGTAATAGAGAAGATATTTTTATAGAGGAAGGTGCCGAAGTTTTATTTTCAACATTAAATGCAAGTACAGGTCCAATTTATATTGGCAAAGATTCTTTAGTTATGGAAAACTCAGCTATTAGAGGTCCTTTTAGTTTAGGAGATGATAGCGTGGTTAAAATGGGAACTAAGATATACGGAGCTACTACAGTGGGGCCACATTGTACTGTTGGAGGTGAAATTAAAAATAGTATTTTAATGGCATATTCCAATAAAGGGCACGAAGGTTATTTAGGAAATTCTGTATTAGGTGAATGGTGTAATATTGGAGCAGATTCTAATAACTCAAATCTTAAAAATAACTATGCTAAAGTTAAATTATGGAATTATGAGACAGAGCGTTTTGCTAAAACTGGATTGCAATTTTGTGGTTTAATGATGGGAGATCATTCAAAATGTGCTATAAATACTATGTTTAATACAGGTACAGTGGTAGGTGTTAGTGCTAATGTTTACGGAAGTAATTTTCCACGAAATTTTACACCATCATTTAGTTGGGGAGGAGCTGCTGGATTTTCAGAATATCCTATCTTAAAAGCTATAGAAACAGCAACTTTGGTATTAGAGCGAAAGGGTTTAGAGTTTGACGAGCAAGAAAAAAGAATTTTACATCATATTTTTGAAGAAACGTCTAAATATAGAAACTTTAAGTAAAAAATATAATTTACTAAATAGTTAAAATTAAAGACACTATCCTAAAAACTGGTTATTGTAAAATTATGCTATTTCTTTGCGGCTTCAACAAGTTCTAGTTTATTTAAGGTTGTTTTAGTGGTAAAAACACCGTAATTTATAAATGCATTATTTTTTTCTATTTTATCTATAGTTCCACAAGCGTTGCTATCAATTATTCTAACTTTGTCGTTCACTTTAAAAACGTAATTGGCTTTTTGTTTTGCAATTTTTTTAGCTTCGGTTTGCTTTTGCTCTCTCACTTTTTTTACTTCAACCAACACCTCTTTTTCTGTTATAATTAATTTTTTTTGTTCTATTTTCTGTTTAACTTTAACTTGTTTTTTTTGAGCTTTAGTTTTTGGTTTAGGTGGATTTTTTTTAAGATGTTTGGTTTTTTCTGAAGTTACCCAATTGTTAAAAGCTAAATTAAGTTCTTTTTTATTGTTTGTTTGCAAGTATTTATTCAGTAGTTCATTAATTTTTCTACCGTAAGCTAACATTTTCTGATTGCTGTCGTACAATGTTTGAAAACTTTCTAGTTTTTCTTGAATTTTTTCTTGTTTTTCTATTAAAGAACCAGTTTTTTCAGCGGCAATATTTTTTTCTTTTTCTAAGCTTTCAGAAGTTTTTTGAAGAATATTACGTTCTTTTTGAAGTTTAGAAATTGTTTTATCTAAACGTACTTTTTCTCCTTCAACACGTTTTTTAGCTTTGTTGATTAAGCTGTAAGGAATTCCATTTTTTTGAGCAACTTCAAAAGTAAAAGAACTTCCAGCTTGTCCGATAAATAATTTAAAAAGAGGTTCTAATGTTTTTTCATTAAACTGCATATTAGCGTTAGATACATTTTCTAGTTCGTTAGCTAATACTTTTAAATTAGAATAATGAGTTGTAATAATACCATAGGCATTTTTATTATAAAATTCTTCTAAAAATATTTCGGCCAAAGCACCTCCTAATTCAGG
Organism: Lutibacter sp. A64; assembly: GCF_022429565.1. Lineage (NCBI taxonomy): Bacteria > Pseudomonadati > Bacteroidota > Flavobacteriia > Flavobacteriales > Flavobacteriaceae > Lutibacter > Lutibacter sp. A64. The sequence continues at coordinate 1,466,973 of NZ_CP092487.1, read as the reverse complement.
ATCACTACCAGTACCAAATTCATCAATTAAAAATAAAGTACTATCGTTGCATCGTCTTAAAAAGCTACGCATGTTTTTTAAACGGTAACTGTAAGTACTTAGTTGATTTTCAATAGATTGGTTGTCTCCAATGTCTGTTAAAATTTTATTAAAAAAATAGGTAGAAGAACGTTCGTGTACGGGAATTAAAATACCACTTTGCAGCATAACTTGCAGTAAACCAATAGTCTTTAAAGTGATACTTTTACCACCTGCATTTGGTCCAGAAATAACAATAATTTGTTGTTTGCTATTTAACTCTAAGGTTTGTGGAACTGTTTTTAATTGTTTTTCGTTGTTTTTAAGTAGCAAAATAGGGTGGTAGGCATCTCGCAAAAACACCTTTTTTTCTTTTGTTAATTTAGGTAAGCAAGCATTAATTTTTTTTGCATATTTTGCCTTAGCACCAATTACATCTAGCTTAATTAAAAATTTCTGATAAGCAATTAAATTTGGAACATAGATTCTAATTTTATTAGTTAATTCTTTTAAAATACGTACAATTTCTTGATGTTCTTCATAAGCAAGATTTTGTAATTCTCTACTAAATTGTAGGGTGGCTTCTGGAGCAATAAAAACTATACTTCCCGTTTTAGAGCTTCCTAAAAGGCTTCCTTTTACTTTTCTTCTATGCATAGCTTGTACAGCTAAAACACGTTGATTGTCAATTACAGATTCTCTAATTTCATCTAAATAACCAGAGCTACTATATTGGCTTAATGCTTTGGTAAAACTAGAGCCAATTTTAGAACGAACCGAATTTATTTCAGTTCTAATTTGTTTTAAAAGTGGTGATGCATTTTCATTAACTTCTGCAAAAGAAGTAATAATATTGTTAATGTTTTCTGTAATAAGTTTTTGGTAATCAATTTCTTCTGAAAAATTATACAGCGAAGGATATATTGTTTTAAATTTTTTTAAAAATTTAAGGAGTTCAAAAATAGTATTTACATTATTGGCTACTTTTAGAAATGAAGCAGGTTCTAAATAACTGTTTTCAATTTTTAATAAATGAATTTCCTTTTCAATATCATCAAAATAATGATTTGGTAATCTATTGTCGTTTTGAAAAGAAGAAAGGTATTCATTTACTAAATTTAATTCAGAAATAAGTTTCTCTTTTTTATTAAAAGGTTTAATTTTTAAAGCACTGTTTTTTCCTAGTTCAGAGATGCAGTTTTCACTTACTGTCTTTAAAATGGTAAAAAATTCTAAATCTATTAATGTTTTTTCTGAAATGTTACTCATAAAAAGTGCTATTTTTGACACAATTTACAAAAGTATAAATTTAACGTGAATAGATGTAATGAAAATTGAAATAGCTGATAGCTGGAGAGCAATATTGTCATCAGAGTTTGAAAAACCTTATTTTAAAGAGCTTTGGGAGTTTGTAGAACAAGCATATAGAAGCAATTTATGTTTTCCACCAGAAAATAAATTATTTGAAGCTTTTAATTTATGTGCTTTAGAAGATTTAAAAGTAGTAATTATTGGTCAAGATCCTTATCATGATGTTAATCAAGCACACGGGTTGTGCTTTTCGGTAAATGAGGGAATAAAACATCCACCTTCGTTAATTAATATTTTTAAAGAAATTGAAACAGATTTAAATATTCCATATCCTAAAAGTGGTAATTTAGAGCGTTGGGCTAGGCAAGGGGTACTTATGTTAAATGCTACTTTGTCTGTAGAAGCGCATAAAGCGGGTTCTCATCAAAAAAAAGGTTGGGAAAAATTTACTGATGCTGTAATTACTAAGATTTCTAAAGAACAGGAACATGTTGTCTTTTTACTTTGGGGAGGTTATGCAAAAAAGAAAGGAATGAAAATCGACGCTACTAAACATTGTGTTTTAACAAGCGGACATCCATCTCCTTTAAGTGCAAATAGAGGGTATTGGTTTGGGAATAAACATTTTAGTAAAACTAATAAATATCTAAAAAACAATAATTTACCGATAATTAATTGGTGATTTATGTCATATGTATTAAATGTATTATTGGTTAATTTTAATAAGAATTAAATTTATAAAAAATGAATAAAATAAAATATATAATGTTTTTTATTAGTGTTTCACTAATGATGTCTTGCAAAGAAAAAAGTAATTATTCTAAAATAAATACACAACAAACAGCTCCAAAAACTATGGTTCATAAAATTGTAGTTAATGAATATATTAGCGGTGGAACTTACGCTTACTTAAATGTTTCTGAAAAAAGTAAAAGTTACTGGATGGCAATTCCAAATAGGGAGGTAAAAATAGGTGACACTTACTATTATAATGGTGGAATGGTAATGAAAGACTTTAAAAGCAAGAGCTTGAATAAGGTTTTTGATGAAATTATTTTTGTTGAAGGAATTAGAGCTTCGGAAGAATTATTAAATAAGGTACCAAATAATAATACTCATGAGCATACAGCTACAGAAAACATGGTTGATATTGCTATTGATATTGAAAAAGCTAAAAATGGAATTACCATTGAAGAATTGCTTTCTGAGAAAAAAAGATTTTCTGGTAAAGAGGTGATCTTACGAGGAAAAGTAGTGAAAGTTAATAATGGAATTATGGAAAAAAATTGGGTGCATATTGTAGATGGAACTCAGTATGCAAATGTAGAAAGTATTACTATTACTACTCAAGAAATTGTTAAAGTTGGAGATGTTGTTACTTTTAGTGGTAAAGTAATTTTAGATAAAGATTTTGGTTACGGTTATGTTTACGATATTTTATTAGAAGAAGGTGAATTAATAAAATAGGGTAACATAAATATATTAAATAAAAAAAAGTGCCGTAAAGCACTTTTTTTTATTAACTAACTCAATATTAAACAATAAAACAAAGCCTACAAACTCTCTGTTTTAAAGAGTTAATTACAACACTTATGCCATAAATAATAAATTGATGTTAATTATAAGTTAAAGAAAATTAGTATTGTATAAATTATTCTAAATGTTTTTGAGCTTTATAAGATGACCTAACTAAAGCACTACTTTCTACATGTCTAAAACCTAATTCTAATCCAATTTTTTTGTATTTATCAAATTGTTCTGGAGTTATAAAATCTTTAACAGGTAGGTGCTTTTTAGTTGGTTGAAGGTATTGACCAATAGTTAAAATATCAACCTTAGCATTTGCTAAATCTTGCATGGTTTCAATAACTTCTGCTTCGGTTTCACCTAAGCCTAACATAATGCCAGATTTGGTTCTACGCTGCCCTTGATCTTTCATATATTTTAAAACTTCTAAACTACGGTCGTATTTTGCTTGAATTCGTACTTCTCTAGTTAAGCGTCTTACAGTTTCTAAGTTATGAGAGATTACCTCAGGAGCAACAGCTAAAATTCTATCAATATTAGTTTTGTTTCCTTGAAAATCTGGAATTAAAGTTTCTAAAGTTGTGTTTGGGTTTGCTCTTCTAATGGCGTTTACTGTTTCAGCCCATATGATAGAGCCTCCATCTTTAATATCATCTCTGTCTACAGATGTGATAACAGCATGTTTAATGTTCATTAATTTAATTGAACGAGCCACTTTTTCTGGTTCTTCCCAATCTACAGTTTCAGGTCTTCCGGTTTTAACACCGCAAAATCCGCATGAACGTGTGCATATGTTTCCTAAAATCATAAAAGTAGCTGTGCCTTCAGTCCAGCATTCTCCCATATTAGGACAGCTTCCACTGGTACAAATAGTGTTCAATTTGTATTTGTCAACTACGTTTCTTAATTCTGTATATTTTTTTCCAACAGGTAATTTTACACGTAACCATTTTGGTTTTTGTACTTTTTCAGCTGTTGTTGTGGTTGTTTCTTCACTCATTTTAGTCGAAATTGAGTACAATAATACAAAGAATTTATAAACTAAATAAATACCAAATGCTGAAAGCGATTAAAAATATAATTCCAAGCCAGCTTAAAATTTTTAATTGTAAAGAAGGTCTCCATTCTTCGGGCATATTTTTACCAGAAACTAGGAGGTAATTAATAATTGCAAAAAATGGGGCTGTTAAAAATGAAAGTATGGTGGCGATTTTAATTAGCATACCCATTTCAGACATAAAAAATAATAGAATAGCAATAGTTCCTAGTGCTAAAAAACTTAGCCAAAGCCAATACATGTTTTTGTGTGGTTTGTTTGTGAGTAAATCAAAAGTTTTTGTCATTGCTCTAGGCGATGCATCTAGGGTTGTTAGTGTAGTACTAAACATTGTAGTAAATGCTGCAGCTGTAATAAAAATATACATTCCAGATCCCAAATTTTTGGTGTATAGGTTTATTAGTTGTTGAGAAAATTCTACAGAGTTATTGCTAAAAGTTTCTCCGGAACTGTACATGATTAATGCTCCAAGTGCAACAAAACAAATTCCTAAAAATAATGTGCCAACAAAGCCAATATTAAAATCAAAAATTGCTTGTTTTGTATTAAATTTTGCCGTTTTATCTTTTTGTTTTTCAATTGCCCAAAGAGATTGCCAAATAGAAACGTCTAACGGAGCTGGCATCCAGCCTAAAAAAGCTATTAAAAAACCGACTTCTATACTTCCTTTAGGTAAAATTTGTGTAAAATTTGTTGTAGTATTGGTTTTTAAACTTGCTATGGTTACGGCTATTACGGTACTTATTGTAAGGGTTATGATTATGATTTTCATTAAGTTATCCAGTAATTTATATTTTCCTATAATTAGCAGTAAAAAACAAATTAAAGTAATAATAATACTCCAAATAACGGGGTTTGTGGTAATGCCAAATAAATTAGCAGCTAAACCTGCTGTAACAATGGTTACAGCAGCTTGTATGGTAAAAATTGTAGCTAAATTTAGAATAAAATATGCGGTTAAAACACCTTTACCTAATTTTTTGTAGCCTTCAAGCAAGCTTTCACCTGTAGCTGTGGCATATCTTGGTCCAAACTGAAAAAATGGATATTTAATAATGTGAATTAAAACTAAAGCCCAAATTAAACCAAAGCCAAAGTCGGCTCCGGCTCTTGTAGATTGTACTAAGTGAGAAACTCCAATAGCGGCACCTGCAAAAAGTAATCCAGGGCCTAGTTTTTTTAGCCAATTATTTATTTTTGAAATCATTTTTAGATGATTTTTCAATAATCTGGGCTAATAATTTTTTAGCTCTTAATAGTTTAACTTTTATGTTACTCATAGGTTCGTTAAGTTTGTCTGCCATTTCTTGATAGCTCATTTCTCTAAAATAACGAAGGTTTATTATTTCTTGATAATGAGGTTTTAATTGTTTTAAGAAATTTAATAATTGAGCTAAGTTTTGTTCAATTATTAATTGGTCTTCGGCAGTAGGAGTTTCATCAAAAATTTTATAAGCTTCAGATTCTTTTTTGTTTAAAGATATAGTTTTTGTGCGTTGCTTGCGTAAATGGTCTAGAAATATATTTTTAGAAATAGAGATTAACCAAGTTTTAAAATTATAACGTTCGTTAAATAGGTGTATTTTATCAAAGGCTTTGGCAAATGTTTTTATAGTAATATCTTCAGCTTCATCCTCATTTTCAGATTTTGATAATTGAAAGCGAAACACATCGCTCCAATAAGTGTTTAATAATGTGTTAAAAGCCTTTTCATCTTTTTTTCGAGCTTTTTCAATTAATTCAGTAATATCAGTTTTTTTATTTACCAATCTGTAGGTTTTGAAATACAATTTTTTATAAAGATAAACATTTGTATGAAAATTAAAAATATTTCATAAAAAGGTAGCGCTAAAACTAAATCTTTTTCATTTAGCTTTTTTGCTGCATACCCAAAAACAAGGTATATAATTAATTGTCTTAAAATTATTGCAATAATTACACTAATTAAGTTAAATTTAAATAGTAATAAAACAATGCTAAGTAACCAAAAAAGTACTTGAGAACTTAAGAATAATGTTATTATAAATTTGTGACTATTTTTGTAATAGGGTAATGTGGTAATGTGGCGTCTTTTTTGTAAAATCCAGTTTTTAAAAGATGTTTTAGGTGTAGCTTCTGTAAAACTATCTTCTGAAATACAAAAAGTAGTATTGTTTTTTGTGGCAACCTGATTTACAAATAGATCTCCGTCTCCAGGTTTAATGCGGTGCATATGGTTAACAAAGCCATTTGCTTTAAAAAAAGTATTTTTTGTATATGCTAAGTTTCGGTTAACACCAGCAAAAGGCATTCCTATTTTTGAAAATGAAAAATAGTGAATTGCTGTTAAAAGTGTTTCGAAACGAATTAGTTTATTAAGGAAGGACTTTTTAATTTTTGTATAAGACCCATAGCCTAAAATTAGTTGTTTTTTTTTAGAAAAATTGCTAGACATTTCCTGAATCCAATTTTTAGATACGGGTTTACAATCAGCATTTGTGAATAGTAAATATTCGTTTGAGGCTGCTTTAATACCTAAAGTTAAGGCGTATTTTTTGCTTCCCCAAAATTGTTCATTGGGAGATACGTTAACAATTTTAATTTTTGAAGGATATTTATCTTTAAACTGTTCAATTATTTCAAGAGTATTATCTCTAGATGCATCATTTATAAGTACAATTTCAAAATTGCTATATGTTTGTTCTAAAAAATGTGGAATGTTTTTTTTTAGGTTGTTAGCTTCATTTTTTGCACAAATAATTACAGATACAGCTTTGTTAAAAGTAGTATTTTTAGTAGTTGTTTTAGAAAAAGAAAAATTTCCAAAAATGAAAAGAAAGTAGATACACTGAATACAAAAAATTACTGTAAAAGTAATAAAAAGAAATTCGAGCATAAATTATCTATTTTCACACTGATCTGCTGTTTTACCACAAAAACCACATGGTTCTCCAGTTTTATTTAAATGTGGATTTTGGCTAGCGCAAGTTCCTGCGAATTTTCCATCTTTTTTTGCCCAAATTTTAATTGCAATACCTGCAACACCTAAGCCTAATAAAGCAAGTGTAATTAATAATAATTTCATTTATATAGAATTTATTGTTATTAAATTTTTGAAATTTGTTAAATATTACTAACCTAAAATTAGGATAATAATTAACGTATTTCTGTAAATATAATTTGAACTGCAAATATAAAGAATTCTTAAAGAAATTTTGATGAAATTAACGCTGAATTCCATATTGAATTATGTTTATTTTTTTAAGTTAAATGATGTGTATTTTTTAATTAATTTATTAAAAACTAGTAAGTTTGTATTTTTTTATGAAAAAAAGTATTAAATTAGCATTGATTAATATTTTTTGTACTATGTTTTTTGGATTGGACCAACTAAACAAATTATATAATTAGATTAGATTGAATTAATAAAATATTAATCGAATTACTACTAACTTAAAGACTCGTTATTTTTAATAACGAGTCTTTTTTTAGGCTATTTTAAATTTATATTTAAGCTTCTTTTTTTATTAAGCTTTCTTGTACATTGTTTGGTACTAATTCAAAATTAGCAAATTTAGTGCTAAAACTACCTCTACCTTGGGTTATAGAACGTAGGGTTGTAGAGTATCTATACATTTCTGCTAAAGGTGTTTTTGCTTTAATAGATTGGTATTTACCCTCGCTATCCATTCCTAAAATAATAGCTCTTCTAGATTGTAAATCTGTCATAACACTTCCCATAAGTTCTTCAGGAACTTTAACTGTAAGTTCTTGAATTGGTTCTAGTAGTTTAGGTTTAGCATTTAAAAATGCAGATTTAAAAGCGTGAGCTGCAGCAATTTTAAAAGAAATATCATTAGAATCTACGGGGTGCATTTTACCATCAAATACCATAACTCTAATGTCTCTTGCGTAAGAACCTGTTAAAGGACCTTCTTCCATAACTTCTAAGCATCCTTTTAAAACTGAAGGTAAGTAACGTGTGTCTATTACACCACCAACTATACAGTTGTAAAATACTAATTTACCACCCCATTCTAAATCTACTTCTTCTTTACCTCTAATATTAAAACCTTCTGGTTCTGGCATTCCTTCAAACCAAGGTTCTATTTTTAAGTGAACTTCACCAAACTGTCCAGAACCACCAGATTGTTTTTTGTGTTTATAACTTGTTGTTGCAGAGCGTTGTATTGTTTCTCTATAAGCTATTTTTGGTTGATTAAATTCAGCTTTTATACCATATACTTTTTGTAAAGTCCAATCTATAGTTGCTAGATGCAATTCACCTTGACAAGATAAAATTTGTTGTTTTAATTCTTTTGAATAATGAATTGTAACTGTTGGATCTTGACTATGGATTTTTTTAAGAGCTTCATTTAATTTTTCCTCATCGTTTTTGTCTACAGCATTTATTGATACTGTAACTCTTGGTTCTGGAAATTTAATTGGTTTTATGGTAATATTAGTACCTTTTTCTCTTAAAGTATTATTTGTTTCGGTAAATTTAAGTTTTAATGTAGCACCTATATCACCAGCACTTAATTTTTCAACAGGTATACGGTTTTTACCATTTATTATATATAGTTGATTTAATGTTTCAATTTCATTATTTTCAGAATTTTCTAGCTTGTCATTTTGTTTTATTTCACCAGATTTTACTTTAAAGAAACTTATTTTACCAAGGTTTGCTTCGTATAATGTTTTAAAAATAAATAATGATGTTGGAGCATCTGGTTTGCATTCAATAGTTTTTCCTTCAACGCTTTGTTCAGGTTTTAAATCTGCTGCAGAAGGAGCTACATTATCTATAAATCCCATTAATCTACCTGTTCCCATATCGTTTAAAGCAGAAACACAGAATACAGGGAATAACTCGTGATTTAGCATTCCTTTTTTAATTCCTTCTCGCATTTCATCTTCATTTAATGTTCCTTTATCAAAATAAAGTTCCATTAATGCTTCATCATTTTCGGCTGCTTTTTCAACCAATTCATTTTGTAGTTCGCGAGCTATGTCTTTTTGGTCGTCTGGAATTTCAAATTTTTCAGGTTTTCCTCCTTCAGGTCCAAATTTGTACATTTTCATTTTAAGTACATCAATTATACATTGTGCACCATCTACAATTAAAGGGTATTGTATTTTTACTGCATTGTTTCCAATTAGGTCTACAATACTTTTATAACTTTCGTCGAAATCTGCATTAGGACTGTCAATTTGATTAATAACAAATAAGCTAGGAAGCGAAAAACGGTCTACATAATTCCATATAATTTCTGTACCTACTTCAACACCTTGTTGTGCATTTACTACGGTAACTACAGAATCTGCAACACGCATAGTTGCAGCAATTTCGCCTATAAAATCGTCTAAGCCGGGAGTATCAATAATGTTTATTTTGTAATTGCGCCACTCTGTGTGAAGTTGTGTGGCAAAAATAGAAGTTTCTCTGTCTTGTTCAATTTCGTGATAATCAGAAACAGTGTTTTTGTTTTCTACACTACCACGGCGGTTGACTAATCCAGCTTCAAAGAGCATTGTCTCTGCTAATGTAGTTTTACCACTTTTATTTGCGCCTACAAAAGCAACATTTTTAATGTGTTTATCATCATATATTTTCATAATACTAATGGTTTTTGTAAAAGTTACATAAAGTTACGAAGATTTTTATTTTAAAGTATGACGAATGTTAGTTTTTGAATTGCTAAAAGAGGAAGTTTTAATACTTAAAATTGAAATATTTAGGTTTGGAAATCTAAAAATTGTAAATAGTTACAATTCATCATTAAAAAATTACAATTCAGAATGTTTAAGTTTTGGATATGTGTAATAATCCACACTTTTGAAGTGTCAAAAACAATTAATATAAACTTAAAACAATTTATTATGCAATATTTAATCTTAATAGCAGCATTATTTTTCTCAACTTTAATTTTTTCACAAGAACAAGAAACTTCAAATTTAAACGAACAAAAAAGTATTACAGTTTCCGTTGTAAATGCTCTAAATGATAATGGAACTGTAAATTTTGCACTTTTTAATAAAGAAAACTTTAGACAAGAACCTTTAATGGCAGCATCGTCTATAATTAAAGGCGGAGTTAGTACTACTGTTTTTAAAAATGTACCAGCAGGAGAATATGCAATTATTTGCTACCACGATGAAAACGATAATAAACGTTTAGATTTTCAAAATAATGGAATGCCAAAAGAAAATTACGGAACGTCTAATAATCCATTAAATTTTGGGCCTCCACAATTTGATAGCTCAATGTTTGAATTAAAGAACAACGATGTTATTTTAGAAATTAAATTTTAAATTGCAAGTGTTAAAAAGTAAATTATTTAATATGAAGACAGGCATTAAATACCTATTTAAAATTTCATTAATTATTGCTATAGCGTTATTTGTTATAGAGCGCTTAGTTTTTAAAGGCGACTTTAATACACCTATAAATGAATTATTTAAAATATTTGGAGTTCATTTTATGTATGCTTTTGTATTGTCTGCTATAAATGGTTACTTTTTTAAATATATTGGCAATAAATTTTCATGGGAAGGAGATTCTAAAAAACGTTTAATTATTGGAGCAATAGGTTCTGTAGTGTTAACTATGTTGGGTTTAACACTGTTAAGATTTGTTACTGTTGTTTTAATTTCGGGTAATCCTTTAGATAGTTTTATAAATGATCCATACGCAAAAAACTATTATATTTTTGGCTTAGTGGTTACATTGTTTGCAAGTCTTACTTTTCATGCAATTTTTTTTTACAAAGCATTAACCGAGAAAAAAGTAACAGAACAACAAATAGTTGCAAAAACTGAAACGGCAAAATATGAATCTTTAAAAAGCCAGATAGATCCACATTTTTTATTTAATAGTTTAAATGTTTTAACATCATTAATTGGTGAAAATCCAAAATTAGCAGAAAAATTTACAACAAAATTATCTAAAGTATATCGCTACGTTTTAGAACAGAAAAGTAAAGATTTAATAGATTTAGATGAAGAATTACTATTTGCAAAAACATATATGGAATTGTTGAAAATGCGTTTTGAAGACGCTGTAATCTTTGAAATTCCAGAAAAAGCAAGTAATTCTGAACTAAAAATTATTCCATTATCACTTCAGTTATTATTAGAAAACACAATAAAACACAATGTAGTTACTGAAGAAAATCCATTAAAAGTAAAAATAGTAGAAGAAAATGGATTTTTAATTATAACAAACAATTATAGTCCTAAAGCTATTTTAGAAAAAGGAACAAAAGTAGGACTTAAAAATATTATAGACAGGTACAATTTAATAACCTTAAAAAAAGTGTCTGTTGAAAAAACAGGAGAAACATTTACAGTAAAATTACCATTACTAACTCAAAAAACTAAAATTATGAAAACATCAGAAAATATAGAAGCAAGTAAATATTTAAGAGCAGTTGAACAAGTTGAAGAAATTAAAGGATTTTATAGTAGCTTATTGGCTTATTGTATTGTTATTCCAATATTAATTTATATAAATTTAACTTACGTACCTCAGTTTCATTGGTTTTGGTTTCCAATGCTTGGTTGGGGAATTGGTATGACAGTTCAAGGTTTTAAAGCTTTTGGTCCTAATAAATTATTAGGTAAAAATTGGGAAGAAAGAAAGATTAAAGAATTTATGGAGAATGATAAAAAGCAGTATTGGGAATAATATTGAGTGCAAGAAAATGTTCAGTGAACGTTTTTAAAGAAAAGTTGAAAAAAAGTTAAAAAAATCATACGATAATGAAAACAGATTATACAGAAGAACAAAAATACTTAAGAGCTAAAAAGAAAGTAGACGAGATTAAAGGGTTTTATTGGAATTTATTATCTTATTGCTTAGTAATACCATTCTTAATATTTGTAAACTTAATGACATCTCCAGGGTATAAATGGTTTTGGTGGCCAATGTTAGGATGGGGAATAGGTTTGGCTTTTCATGCCTATGGAGTTTTTGGAAAACATATAATTTTTGGAAAAGAGTGGGAAGAGAGAAAAATTAACGAGTTAATGAATAAAGATTCAAACAAAAAATACTAAAAAATGGAAGATAATTTAGAAAATCAAAAATATATTAGAGCTCAAAAAAGAGTAAAAGCAATAAAAGGATTTTATATTCATTTATTTGTTTATTTAGGTGTAAATGCTTTTTTAATTTTAGCAAGATTAATATCTGGTGAAGGCGTAGGGCTTCTTTTAGATTGGAGTACTTACGGAACACTATTTTTCTGGGGGATAGGAATTGCTTTTCACGCATTTGCAGTTTTTGGAATGGATTTTATTTTAGGGAAAAACTGGGAAGAGCAAAAGATTAAAGAAATAATGAATAAAGATAAAAAACAATATTGGGAGTAATTATTTAAGCCACAAAGTTCGAAAGTTTAACAGTAAAAATGTGTATAGCGGTTGAGCGGAGTTGAAACCTTAATAAAAAAGTTAGATTTATTTTTTCCTAAAAACTAAATAACCAACCAAATATGGACGTAATAATAATTGAAGATGAAAAACCCGCAGCTCGTAGATTAAGCCGTATGCTAAAAGAGCTAAATATAGAGCCATTAATTATGTTGCATTCTGTAGAAGAAGCTGTAAATTGGTTTTTAACAAACAAGCACCCAGATTTAATATTTTTAGATATTCAGTTATCAGACGGATTGTCTTTTGAAATTTTTGATGAAGTTGAAATTGAAAGCGCTATAATATTTACAACTGCTTATGATGAGTATGCTTTAAAAGCCTTTAAATTAAATAGTGTAGATTATTTATTAAAACCAATAGATTCAGACGAGCTTGAAAACGCGGTTCATAAATTTAAAAATAGTTACAATACAAATAATAATGTAATCTTCGATTTACATCAATTAAAAAATATAATTTCTAATAATTCAAGCAATACCAATACGTATAAAAAACGCTTTACGGTAAAAATAGGGCAGCATATAAAATTAATTTCAACTGCATCTATAGAGTGTTTTTATAGCGAAAATAAGGCGACAAACATTCATACAATAGATAACAGAAGTTACTTAATAGATGATACATTAGATAATTTAGAAGAAAAATTACAGCCAGAAACTTTCTTTAGAGTTAGCAGAAAGTATGTTGTAAATATAAATGCAATTAAAGATATTATTTCCTATACAAATAGTCGCCTAAAATTAATATTACAGTCGTATAATGATGCAGAAATTATTGTAAGTAGAGAACGCGTAAAAGATTTTAAAAACTGGATTGATTAAAAATTATATAAAAGCTTCATTTTCTTTTTGTTATAATAAAATAAAATTACTAAATTTGCACTCCTTTTTACGAGAACAGATTTAAAAAGGATTTTATAAAAAAAATATATAAATAATCTCTTAGCGTTAATATCGTTTAAAATCTGATTAACAACAAGATACAAATATTAATCATCAGAACGTATGTCTGAAGAAACAAAAAAAACTGAAGAGCAAGTTGATGCTCCTAAAGTAGAAAATACTGAAGCAACTGCTCCAGTTGAAGCAAAAACAGCAGCTGCACCTGTAGTTGAAGAAGAAAAAGTAGAAGAAGTAAAGGTTAGCCCTGAAGAATTCTTAGAAAATTTTGACTGGCACAAATACGAAGAAGGTATTGAGGCAGTTGACGAAGAAAACATTAAAGCGTTTGAAGCTGCCCTAGAAGGAACTTTAGGCTTAGTAAATGAAAGAGAAGTAATTGACGGAACTGTTGTAAGAAAAACAGATCGTGAAGCTATTATTGATATCAACTCAAAATCTGAAGGTGTTATTTCTTTAAACGAATTTCGTTACAATCCAGGCTTAAAAGTTGGGGATACTGTTGAAGTTTTAGTTGATAAAAGAGAAGATAGTACTGGTCAATTAGTATTATCACATAAAAAAGCAAGAGTTATTAAAGCTTGGGATCGTGTAAACAATGCACACGAAACAGGTGAAGTAGTTAACGGTTTCGTTAAATGTAGAACTCGTGGAGGTATGATTGTAGATGTTTTTGGAATTGAAGCATTCTTACCAGGTTCTCAAATTGATGTTAAACCAATTAGAGATTACGATCAATACGTAGAGAAAACAATGGAATTCAAAGTTGTAAAAATCAACCAAGAATTTAAAAACGTTGTTGTATCTCATAAAGCACTTATTGAAGCTGATATTGAAATTCAGAAAAAAGAAATTATTGGTAAATTAGAAAAAGGACAAGTATTAGAAGGTGTTGTTAAAAACATTACTTCTTACGGTGTATTTGTTGATTTAGGTGGTGTTGACGGTTTAGTTCACATTACAGATTTATCTTGGTCTAGAATTAACCACCCAAGTGAGGTTGTTGAATTAGATCAAACATTAAACGTTGTAATTCTTGATTTTGATGATGAGAAAACAAGAATTCAATTAGGATTAAAACAATTAAATGCGCACCCTTGGGAAGCATTAGATGATACTATTAAAGTAGGTGATACAGTAAAAGGTAAAGTAGTTGTACTTGCTGATTACGGTGCATTTATTGAAGTAGCACAAGGTGTTGAAGGGTTAATTCACGTTTCTGAAATGTCTTGGTCTACACACTTACGTTCTGCACAAGATTTTGTATCTGTAGGAGATGAAGTTGAAGCACAAGTTTTAACTTTAGATAGAGAAGAGCGTAAAATGAGTTTAGGTATTAAACAATTACACCCAGATCCTTGGAATAATATTGCAGAAAAATACCCAGTTGGTTCAAAACATACAGGTACTGTACGTAACTACACTAACTTTGGAGTTTTTGTTGAATTAGAAGAAGGAATTGACGGATTAGTTTACATTTCTGATCTTTCTTGGACTAAGAAAATTAAACACCCATCAGACTTTGTTACTGTAGGTGATAAATTAGAAGTTGAAGTATTAGAATTAGATGTTGAAGGACGTAAATTAAACTTAGGTCATAAACAAACTACTGAAAATCCTTGGGATGCTCACGAAGCTACTTTTGCAATCGATTCTATCCACGAAGGAACTGTAAAAGATAAAAGTGATAAAGGTTTAATCGTTACTTTACAAGATGGTGTTGAGGCATTTGTACCAAGCCGTTTTATAACTAAAGAAGATGGAACTAAATTAGCTAAAGGAGATACAGATAAATTTAAAGTTATTGAATTTAACAAAGAATTTAGACGAGTTGTAGCTTCACATACATCAATATTTAAAGCACAAGAAGAGAAAAACATCAAAGTAGCTCAGAAAAAAGCTGAGTCTGCAGATAAAACTACTCTTGGAGATTTAGGTGGAGATTTAGCTGCCTTAAAGAAAAAAATGGAAGGAAAATAAAATTTCTAACATTTAATATAATTAAAGCTGCATCAATTAGATGCAGCTTTTTTTTGCAATTTAAAGCATTAATATATTTGAACTGTATCATTTGATACAGTTTTTTTTTACGTTATTCCATCAATATAAATTACCTTTGCAGCCTTAATTTAGAATTACATTTATTATGAAAAAAATATTTTTAGCCATTGTATTATTTAGTTCGTTTACTAGTATCGCTCAAGAAATTAATTACAATGATGCCGGACCAAACAAAGGGAAGTTTTTTGCATATTGGGGGTGGAATAGAGCACATTATTCAAAATCGGATATAACTTTTAAAGGAGATGATTATAATTTTGAATTAAAAGATGTTGCTGCAAACGACAAACCAAAACCATTTGGTATTTATTATTTTAAACCAGATGAAGTTACAATTCCACAAACTAATTTTAGAATTGGTTATTTCTTTAAAGAAAATTACAATATTGCCATTGGTGTTGATCATATGAAATATGTTATGAAAAACGACCAAACAGTAACTTATAAAGGGGATTTGCCGTTAGGAAGTAGTGATTTTGTTTCTGGAAATGAGATTGATTTAGCTGCAGATTTCTTAAAATTTGAACATACTGACGGGTTAAACTATGTAAATGTAGAAGTTAGTAGGTATGATAATTTAGACAATTGGCTAAAATTTAAAGTCAAAAATATTGATATAAATTTAACTGAAGGTGTTGGTGTAGGTGTTTTATATCCTAAAACAAATACTACTTTGTTAAGTAAAGAGCGTTATGATGAATTTCACGTATCTGGATACGGTTTATCAGCGCATGCAGGATTGAATATTACATTTTTTAAACACTTTTTTATACAATCTAACCTAAAGGTTGGTTATATAAATATGGGAGATATTAGAACAACTGCTAGTAAAACAGACTCGGCTTCGCAACATTTTACGTTTTTAGAAAATATGTATGTTTTTGGTGCTAGATTTGGCTTGTAAAACAGTAATAACTAACTTACTTGTTCTCCATTTTTAGCAGTTTTAGAAGGTTGTAAAAGAATAACTTTATTCTCTTTATTTGGTATTCCTAAAACTAAACACTCACTTAAAAAATTGGCAATTTGTTTCTTTTTAAAGTTAACAACTGCCAATATTTTTTTGTTTAATAAAGTATCTTTTGTGTAAAAGTCTGTAATTTGAGCGCTAGATTTTTTGATACCTAACTCACCAAAATCAATTGTAAGTTGGTAGGCTGGTTTGTGTGCTTTTGGAAAATCGGCAACTTCAATAACAGTGCCTATTCTAATATCAACTTTGT
This sequence comes from Lutibacter sp. A64, assembly GCF_022429565.1. Taxonomy (NCBI): domain Bacteria; kingdom Pseudomonadati; phylum Bacteroidota; class Flavobacteriia; order Flavobacteriales; family Flavobacteriaceae; genus Lutibacter; species Lutibacter sp. A64. Next base: position 1,450,459 of record NZ_CP092487.1, on the reverse strand, counting down.
TAAAATCTTCAAATGTAATTTCGTTTTTCATAAGTTTTTATTCTTCAATAACAATAAATTCGGTTCTTCTGTTTAGTAGATGGTCTTTTTCACTGCATTTTACTCCGTTAGAACAACCATTAATAAGTTCGGTTTCACCATAACCTTTTCCAAAAATTCTTGAAGTATCTATTCCTTTTGAACTGATATAAGAAATTATTGAGGCAGCTCTTTTGTTAGATAATTCCATGCTGTAATTGTCAGGAGCTCTACTATCGGTGTGTGATTTTACCTCTATCTTTAACGTTGGGTAATTTTGTAAAACAGCAACAACTTTGTTTAATTCTACCGCAATTTTTGGTGTAATAATATCTTGATTTAGTTCAAAATTAAGCTTATTAGTTTTAACCATTTTTTGGTTTCTAAGAAATATAAATTCATCTAACAAATTTAAATAAATTGTTTTGGTTGTAACAATATTATAATTTGTGGTAGGTTCAATGGTGAAATTATAAGGCTCATGACCTTTTGATGTTATTAAGATGCTGTTTTTTATGTTACAATTTAATTCTAAATTAAAATTACCATCTGTACCAATCAGAGTTTCTTTTAACTTTTTTTCATTTGAAAATACGGTTATAAGACCTGTAGTAATTGGTAACTCTGTAACTTTGTTTAAAATTGTACCATTTAATATTTGCACACAATCAATAGGTTTTAATTGTATAATTTTTTCTATCGTTGCTTCTGTGATAGTATCTGTAGAAAAAGTAATTTCAGTGTTTTCGTAATTTGTTTTTTCTACACGGATTTTATATGTAGTATCACAATCTAAATCAAAATTAAATTGAAATGCTTTTAAGTCAATTGTTGCTTTTAAAAGGTTGTTTTCAAATAAAGAAACTTTTAAATTGTTTAGTCTTTTCTCTGTATTTTCATCTATAATTTTACCAATAAAATTTTGATTGCATTCAATAGGAGTAAGTTTAATGTTTTTAATATGATTGAATTCATTTTTATTGTCAGAATTCAGTGTGGTTTCAGCAGTTTGGAAACCTTCTTTTTCAACACTAATTTTATAAATTTCTTCACATTCTATTTTAAAACTATACTTATTTTCAGAAAGTTGAGAATCGATTAATGCATTGTTTTTAAATAGTTTAACAGTTACATTATTTAACAGTTCATTGGTTTCTGAATTAGAAATTGTTCCAGAAATAAGTTGATTGCATTCAATAGGAGTAAGTTTAATGTTTTTAATATGATTGAATTCATTTTTATCGTCAGAATTCAGTGTGGTTTCACCAGTTTGAAAACCTTCTTTTTCAACAACTACTTTGTAATTTTCGTCGCAATCTATTTTAAAACTGTACTTATTCTCAGAAAATTGAGAATCGATTAATGCATCGTTTTTAAATAGTTTAACAGTCTCATTATTTAACAGCTCATTGGTTTCTGAATTAGAAATTGTTCCAGAAATAAGCTGATTGCATTTGATAGGTGTAAGTTCAATATTTTTAATATGATTGAATTCGTTTTTATTGTCAGAATTCAGTGTGATTTCAGTAGTTTGGAAACCATCTTTTTCAACACTAATTTTATAAATTTCTTCACATTCTATTTTAAAACTATACTTATTTTCAGAAAGTTGAGAATCGATTAATGCATTGTTTTTAAATAGTTTAACAGTTGTATTATTTAACAGCTCATTGGTTTCTGAATTAGAAATTGTTCCAGAAATAAGCTGATTGCATTTAATAGGTGTAAGTTCAATATTAGTAGTAAAAGTAAAGCCTGCCTGCTTGTCTGTAGTTATTGTGATATCTTCATCTAAGAATCCTTCTTTTTGAATGGTTATTTTATAGGTTGCCTCGCATTCTAATTCAAAATTAAAATTAGAACGATTGTTTAAAGTTTCAGAAGTTATTAATACAGTGTTTTTAAAAAATTTTAAATCGGTGTTTATTAAAGGCTCTTTGGTTAATTTATTTGAAATAACACCGTTAATTGATTGATTACAAGTAAGTGGAGATAAAGCTAAATTTATAGTGAGCTCTTTATTGTAATTTGAATCGGTGTTAATCTTTATTTCAGTAGGGTGGAAGCCTTCTTTTGTTGCAATAATTATATATTCATTATTACATTCTAGTTCAAAAGTATAAAGCGCATTTTTAAGTGTTGTTTTCTCTGAAATAATTTCACCGTTTTTATAGAGTTTTAAACTGCTATTTTCAATATTTTTTGTTGTTAGCTTGTCGGTTATAAGTCCGTTAATTTTTTGAGTACATTGCACCGGAGATAGTTCAATATTTTCAACAATTTCAGCATCTAAAGTCGCGTCGGTTTTAAAAGAAATTTCGTTAGTGCTGTAATGTTCTTTTTCTGCTGAAATTTTAAAAGTTTCATTGCAATTTAAATTAAATTGGTAGCTACCATCTTTAGTAGAAGTTAAAGAGTCTAGTAGTTGATTTTTAGTATTGTATATCTTTAATGTAGCGTTGGCAATGGGTTTTTGGTTGTTTTTATCAATTAGTAAACCACTTATTAATTGATTGCATTCAATTACTACATCAACTAATTTAAAACCATAAATATCTACATCACCTTTTCCTTTTTTTCTATTTGATACAAAAAATCCGGTATCGTTCTTTGGGTTGGTTGCATATCCAAAATCTGCACTTTTTGAATTTATTGGAGCAGGTAAATTTTCAACTTTACCATAAGTTCCATTTATAAATTCACTTTTAAAAATATCTAAACTTCCTTGTCCTTTATGTCCAAATGAAGCAAAATAAAGTGTGTTATTTTTATCTACAAACGGATACAAATCATCATCGGAAGTGTTAATAGTACTTCCTAAATTTTTTGGACTGGTTAAGCTACCATCATTTAAAATATTTGAAACATAAATATCATAATAACCATAACTGTCTGGCATATTTGCAGCAAAAAATAATTTTTTACCATCTTTACTTATAGAGGGATTTTTTATAGAGTAATTTGGATTACTAAATGTTACTTGTGAAACATTTGAAATATTAAAATTAGCATCAATATCAGCTTTAAAAAGTTTTATAGATTCTTGTCGATTTCTAGTGTTGTTGGCTTCTTCTGTGTAGTAATTATAACCACAAAAATAAATTGTTTTTTTATTAGGACTTAACGCAAAATCACTTTCATTAAACTTTATAAACGATTCATTTTTAATTCTATTGGTTTCTATAATATCACTGCTATCGTTTAATGTACCAACATAAAATTCTAATAAAAGTTGTTTTTTATTTAATCTTTTAGTTAAAGCAGCACTTCTATCATTCGCTGTTTTTTTTGAGGAGGCAAAAAGTACAGTTTTAGCATTTAAAAAATTAACACCAAGTTCTGCATATTTAGAGTTTACTTCAGAATTAAAAATTTTGTATTCTTTTTGTTGTCCAAATAAGATACTTGAAATTAAAAATGTTATTGTATATATTAAATTTTTAGTCATAAAACTTAAATCTGTTTTTTTGATATTTTTTCAAAAACCCACGCAGGGCCAATTAATAAAAATTGTAAGTCTTTAAAAAAAGAGGGTTTTTTACCTTCTAATTTATGACCATAAAATTGCCCAATCCAAGCAACAACAAAAATAATTAAAGACGTATATAATAATGGCGCAATAATAGATAAATAATAATTACCAATTAAGCACAGTAAAGAAAAAAATAACATTTTTATAAACGTAGTGTAAGAGAGTTTTATATAAAAAAATAATAAGGCTATTAGAATTATAGCTGCCCAATTTTCTATAATTGGATTACTAATATTGAATAAATTTGAAATAAAAGTAGAAGGAATACTCATTACCAAACCAACAATGCTAAAAAATATTGCAGGTACGCAGAAATAATGTATTAATTGATTGGTTTTATTTTGATGGCTTATAGCATATTCATCAAACCATTGTTTTTGTGTTTTCATATGTTAGTATTTTATAAAAATTACTAGCTATTTGCTAATATAGTTTTATTGAATGACATACCATTCAAGGTTTTTTAAATTGTAATTCGTGTGCGTTAACAAACATTAACATTAATTAACAAATATTTTTCTGAATTTCTGTTTTTTTGAAGGAACTTTATCCCATATTAAAGATAAAAAAATAATGTTGTTATAAAATATAACACAAAAAACGAACTTTTATGATTAATTATTGTTTAAAAAAACAATTTGTTTTAGCTCTTTTTATTTTGTTTTGTTTAATTGAAACTGCTTATTCTCAGAGTATTAAGGGGGTTGTGTTAGATGAAGATAACGAGCCATTAGAATTTGCCTCAGTTGCTTTGTTGCAACCATCAGACTCTTTGTTGATAAAATATACATCAACAGAACAAGATGGTAGTTTTGATATTTCTGGATTTAAGCAAGGAACTTATTTGCTACAGGTTTATTTAATGACTTACCAAGCAAATCAACAAACTATAGATGTTACAAAAAGTGAATTAGATTTGGGAAAATTTATTTTAAAAAAAGATATAAATGTATTAGATGAGATTACTATAAATGCGGTGGTGCCAATTAAAATTAAACAAGATACTGTTGCATTTAATACCAAGGCGTTTAAGGTAAAACAAGACGATAATGTTGGTGATTTAATTAAAAAATTACCAGGTGTTGAAGTTGGCACAGATGGAGCAGTAAGCGCACAAGGTGAAAGTATTACTAAAATTTTGGTTGATGGTAAAGAGTTTTTTAATAACGACCAAACTATTGCACTTCAAAATTTAAATGCTGATGCCATTAAAAGTGTACAAATAATTGATGAAGAAAGTGATGATACCAGAACAACTGGTATAAAAGATGGTGAAAAAAATAAAATAATTAATCTAATTTTAAAAGAAGGTAAAAAGTCTGGTTATTTTGGAAAATTAGGCGCAGGTATTGGAACAAATGATAGATATACTACTAATTTTGATTTAAATAGGTTTACAGCAAAAACACAATTAGCACTATTTGGAAAATTAAATAATATCAACAATACAGGTGCTACAGTTTTTAGGAGAGATGGAAGCGTTGGAGGATCTAGTGGTTTTTTAACCACAGGAACTGCTGGCGCAAATTATAACTACGAATTTAAGAAGGACTTAAATTTTAATTTAGATTATAATTATGGATATTCAGATAGAGAAGAAGAAGAATCTTCAAAAAGAACACAGTTTACGCAAGACGATTCATTTACAAGAGAAAACGCTAGCAATAGTCAAAATATATCTAACAACCATAATGTTAATTTTAGTTTAAGAGATAGATCTGTAGAAGGTAAATATTTAGAGTTTAGAGGAAGTTTTAAAAAGGATGATAGAGAGTCTGATAGCTTTAGCGCTACAGAGTTTTATGATGAAAATGATAATTTAGATGCCAGTAGTGAAAGAATAACAAGAAGCGAAGATGATAGAAGTAATGGGAAACTAGATTTTTCTTATAGAAAAAAATTAAACGACAATGGTAGAAACTTAAGGGTTAGAAGTGGTATTTCTTTTACAGATAATAAAGATATGAATTTTCAAAATTCAAAAAATTCAACAGATGGAACTAGTGCAAACGAAATTAATGAGTTAACAACTAAAGACGAGAAAAACAAAGCGTTAAATTATAATGTCTCGTTTAGGTATATGGAACCTATTGTAGAACATCATTTGGTAAGTTTTTCATCTAATTTAAATAACAATAATAATGATGAAAGTGTTGAGCAAATTAAAACAATTGACGACTTAGTTCAAAATCCATTTATTTACGATTTAGATTATAATAAAAAAGTATACAATAATCAGTTAGGTTACGTGTTTAGTAAAGATAAATTACAAATATATTTATCGGGTTCTCTAGAAACAATGCAACAAAAATTAGAGGTAGATAATATTGAAGTTATAGATAATAATTACAATAATTTTTTACCGAGAGCTTCACTTACGTACGAATATAAAAAAGGAAAAAGATTACGATTTAGATATAGCAAAAATACATCGTTACCTAGTGCTAATCAAGTATCTCCAATTGTAAACGATTTTAATGCTCTTTATATTTCTACAGGTAATATAAATTTAACTCCAGAGAAAAATGACAGTTTTAGTTTAAGGTATAACTCGCACGACTTTAGTAAAGCAACCAGTTTTTATTCGAATTTAAGTTATGCAAAAACTACAAATACCATTATTTCTAGTCGAAGTATAAACGATGATTATGTAACGACTTCAACCTATGAAAACTTTGGAGATAAAGAAAGTGTAAGTGGGCGAGTAAATTTAAGTAAAAAAATAAATAATATAAATTTAAGATATAATATTAATCTTGGAGGTAGTATTAACAATTATACCACAATTATAGATAGTGAATATAACGAGACAGATAGTAAAAGTTGGAATTTTGGATTGAGTTTTAGTAACGAAAATAAAAATAAAGTAGACTTAACTGTTGGAGCAAACTACAACTTTAATAAAACAAATTACTCGTTACAAAACCAAGATAGAGATTATGTAAAACAAAATTATTACTCAAAATTCGACTGGGATATTACAAATAGTTTAACCTTTGATACTCAATTCGATTTTTCTTTATACACAGACAATAATTTTGATTCTCAAACCATTCCAATTTGGAATTTAGGACTTGATTATGCTTTCTTAAAAGGAAAAAGAGGAAACTTAAAACTACAAGTTTTTGATATTTTAGATAAAGATTTAGGTCTTGTTAGAACTAGTTCTGATAGTTATTTTCAAGAGACTATTAAAAGTAATTTAGGAACTTACGCAATGTTAAGTTTTACCTATAGTTTAAAACCACCAACAGGTAAAGAAAGTAAACGCGGCGGAGGTGGCCGTGAAAGAAGAGGTCCTAGACGTGGTTAATAGATTACTTTTCTAATAAAAATAAATACATAGTAATTTATAAAAAGCTTCGGTTATATAGCCGAAGCTTTTTTTGTGTAATCTAAATTAAAAGTATTATACATCAGGTTCGAGTGGTTTTTTTAAATGAAATAGAGAAAAATTGTATCGAGAACTTTTATTTACAATTAAAACGATTGTTCTCGACACTTATTAAGCCAATAAAGGCTTAAAATTTACTAAAGCTTACGTAATTTCATCTAAATACATAAAAGATTTTGTAATTGTTTAGAGCGTTTTAAAGTCAGTTGTTTAAGAGAACTTTTTGCAACCATATACTTTAACTATTTATTCATTTTCGTTATATTTGAGTTTATAAAAAAATTGCATTTTCATAAATACTATTTATTATACCGTGTAAAAATTATTTTTATCTGGTTTTTTAGTTGGATAAGTGTATTGAAATTGTAGTTGTGAGGAGTTAGCTTTAATTAAGATAATGAAAAATCTATGAAATTATCAAATAATAGTTTTCGTCTTTTTGGTGCATTAGTTCTATAACTTGCATATTTTATAAATTGGTTTTAACACACTTGCGAAAAAAATCCTCATAAATTTCCTAGGTCCATAATATTTATTAAATTTATAATATAGATTACTTAATTAGAACTATTTAAAAAAGATAACCTACAATAAAATCCAAAAGATGAAAAAGATATTTTATTTAAGTTTATTACTACTTTTTTTAAGCTGTAAAACAGAAAGAAAAGAGAAAGAATTTATCGATAGTCCAATTCTTGATGAAAAAGACGTAGTTATAATTGATTCAGTGATAAAAAATCCTTCAAATACAATTATATTAGATACTATTGAATAATTAATTTATAATTCAATTTTTTACGATTACTATATTTTAATTTGTATAATTTTTATTAATAGAGCTAATTAAAGGTGTGAAATTAGTAAAATTAGAGACTTCTTATTTGAAAATAGGGCAAATGCCGTATAGCATTTAAACAACTTTGAAATTACTTTTATCGAAGTAAAAATCTATTTTTTAAATTCTCTAACTAAATTATTTTCAGCATGAAATCACACCATTTATTAACAGTATTAAAAGGATTCTTTTTTTCGTTTATTTTGTTTTCATTTATTTTGGCTTGTTCCAAAAAAGATGAAATAGAAGAAATTCCAGTTGCAGCATTTAGTTTTACACCAGCCACACCAGAAGCAGGAACAGAAGTGAGTTTTACTAACCAAAGTACCGATGCAGATAGTTACCAATGGTCAGCCGAAGGCATAAGTTTTAGTTCTACAGAAGAACACCCAAAATTTACCTTTGAAACAGCAGGCGATTATGAAGTAAAATTAGTCGCGACTAATTCAGCAGGATCAGATGAGATTATTAAGACAATAACAGTTACAGCGGCTCAAGAAGCGCCAGTTGCAGCATTCAGTTTTACACCAGCCACACCAGAAGCAGGAACAGAAGTGAGTTTTACTAACCAAAGTACCGATGCAGATAGTTACCAATGGTCAGCCGAAGGCATAAGTTTTAGTTCTACAGAAGAACACCCAAAATTTACCTTTGAAACAGCAGGCGATTATGAAGTAAAATTAGTCGCGACTAATTCAGCAGGATCAGATGAGATTATTAAGACAATAACAGTTACAGCGGCTCAAGAAGCGCCAGTTGCAGCATTCAGTTTTACACCAGCCACACCAGAAGCAGGAACAGAAGTGAGTTTTACTAACCAAAGTACCGATGCAGATAGTTACCAATGGTCAGCCGAAGGCATAAGTTTTAGTTCTACAGAAGAACACCCAAAATTTACCTTTGAAACAGCAGGCGATTATGAAGTAAAATTAGTCGCGACTAATTCAGCAGGATCAGATGAGATTATTAAGACAATAACAGTTACAGCGGCTCAAGAAGCGCCAGTTGCAGCATTCAGTTTTACACCAGCCACACCAGAAGCAGGAACAGAAGTGAGTTTTACTAACCAAAGTACCGATGCAGATAGTTACCAATGGTCAGCCGAAGGCATAAGTTTTAGTTCTACAGAAGAACACCCAAAATTTACCTTTGAAACAGCAGGCGATTATGAAGTAAAATTAGTCGCGACTAATTCAGCAGGATCAGATGAGATTATTAAGACAATAACAGTTACAGCGGCTCAAGAAGCGCCAGTTGCAGCATTCAGTTTTACACCAGCCACACCAGAAGCAGGCACAGAAGTAAGTTTTACTAACGAAAGTACCGATGCCGATAGTTACCAATGGTCAGCCGAAGGCATAAGTTTTAGTTCTACAGAAGAACACCCAAAATTTACCTTTGAAACAGCAGGCGATTATGAAGTAAAATTAGTCGTTACCAATTCAGCTGGTTCAGATGAGATTATAAAAACAATAACAGTTACAGCGGCTCAAGAAGCGCCAGTTGCAGCATTCAGTTTTACACCAGCCACACCAGAAGCAGGCACAGAAGTCAGTTTTACTAACGAAAGTACCGATGCCGATAGTTACCAATGGTCAGCCGAAGGCACAAGTTTTAGTTCTACAGAAGAACACCCAAAATTTACCTTTGAAACAGCAGGCGATTATGAAGTAAAATTAGTCGCGACTAATTCAGCAGGATCAGATGAGATTATTAAGACAATAACAGTAATTAATGGGGGAGGAAGTGGTAATTCCTGTAACCTTCCTGAATGTTATGTAGAAAAGACAACAACTGTTTCTTCGGGGGTTACAACAACGGTTACTTATGGTTATACGGTTATAAGTGGTTCAAAAAAACTTTCATCAATTACAACTTCTACAGGTTATGGAAATTTAGTTACTAGTTTTCAGTATGATGTACAGGGACGAAGAATAAAATCTGAAAGTAAATTAGGAGGTTCATTGCAAAATTATACTGAATATAACTATAATAACGATCAAACTGTGAAAGCTAATACCTATGATTCTTCAGGAACATTAACAGGATATTCTATTGATAAATATGATGCAAATAATAGATTAACGCGTACCGATATATATTCATCAGATGGAAAATTGGGTAGTTACGTGGTATATTCTGATTTCTTGAGTACAGAAGAAAGTTTCCCTCAACTTGTACAAACCTATGATTCTAGTAATGCAATTACTCAAACTGATACACATACATACCAAGATTGTCAGCTAAAAAAGACGGTTTCTAAAGATGGGAGTGGAACTGTTATTGGAGAAATAAATAATACAATTGATGCTAGTGGTTTATTACGTACTAGTTCAGCTACTATTTATACACAAGGATTCACAATTACAAGTAATACAGATTACGTTTATGATTGTGATTAATAAAATTTATACGGTAAATTAATTAAAAATTCTAATCGATTTTAGCTCGGTTAGAATTTTTTTTGATGTTTATTTTAGCATTTAAAATATAAATTCATAATAACTTGGAATAATCATTCCAAGTTGTGTATATTTGCAATGTGAATAAAAAAGAAGCCATTTTACAATCAGCTATAGAACTACTTACTGAGAAAGGAGTTCATAATACGCCAATGTCTGCCATTGCAAAAGCTGCAGGGACTGGAATGGGAACTATTTATAATTATTTTTTAAATAAAGAAGAGTTGATCAATGCTATTTATGTTAATATAAAACAGCAAGAGAAAGATGTTTTTTTAGATTTTGATACAGCTAAACCTATTAAAACCCAATTTGAAAATTATTTTGTTTCTATGATTGAATTTTTTATTGCAAATCAAAACTATTTTATGTTTATGGAGCAATTACAAGCATCTCCAATAATTACTAAAGAAAGTAGGGATGAAGGTGGAAAGTCTATAGCTTCTGTATATGCGCTTTTAATAAAAGGTAAAAAAGAACGTATTATTAAAAATGTTGGGATTGAGGAGCTCCTTATGTTTATTGGAGGTGCTGTTTTAGCTTATTTAAGATGGTATTTTAATCAAAAAGAAATCAAAGATTCATCTCTTAAAAATCAAATAAAAATGGTTTGGGATGCCATTAAAGAATAAAAAATTTTATTTAAATTTTGGAATGAATGTTCATTCTAGTTAAAGTGATACTTATGAAAAAAAATGTATTGATTACCGGGACATCCACAGGAGTAGGATTTGAAAGTGCCGTGCTATTTGCTAAAAATAATTTTAAGGTTTATGCTACAATGCGTAATCTTAGTAAAGCAATAGAATTACAAAAAATAATAGAGAAAGAATCTTTAGATATTGAAATTCTTGAATTAGATGTTACAAAAGTAGCTACAATAAAAACTGTTGTAGAAACTATTATAGAAAAAGATGGAAAAATTGATATTTTATTTAATAATGCAGGGGCTGGTTTTGCAAAAACAACAGAACAAGCAACCGAAGCAGAAATTAGGTGGGTAACAGATGTTAATTATTTAGGAGTTGTTTACTGTACTCAAGAAGTTTTACCTTATATGCGTAAACAAAAATATGGACAAATAATTAGTGTTACATCTGTTGGTGGATTGGTTGGACAACCATTTAACGAACTGTACTGTGGTACAAAATTTGCGGTTGAAGGTTTTATGGAAGGACTAGCTACTTATGTTAGCGATGCTTTTAATATTAAAATTACTTGTGTAGAACCTGGAGGAATAACTACTGAATTTATGAATTCAGCTATTGAAAAAACAGCAAGTGAAGGACAATTTGCAACAGGTGAATATCTTCCAATTTTTGAACGATATATGGCAGGAAATCAAAAAAGGGCTAATGAAAGTAAAGAACAAGTATATCAAACAGGATTAGAAGTTGCAACTGTAGCTTTAGCAATAGCTCAAAATGAAAATCCGCCTTTGCGTATACGTACATCAAAATGGGCTGAAGATTTTTGTGATTTAAAAACGCAGGCAGATCCTGATGGAACTAAAATTGTAGCTCAAATAAAAGATAGTTTTTTATAATTGGTTTTATAAAAATAATATTAAAAAAAAGACGAAAACTTTTTAGTTTTCGTCTTCAGAATTTTTAAATTCTGATTGGTATTTTTTTAAAAATTTCTTTTGTCTATCAATCATTTCTTGATGTATTTTGTCAATATCCATAAAGTCCTTTCCAAAATCACTTCCAAAAAAATCATCATTAAAAAAATGGTTGCTAAAAAGTGAATCTTCAGAAAAAATTGATGAAAAGCCTTCGTTTTTAAATCCAGAATAATTTTTAAAAAAACTTGATTTAAAAGATTGTACTAAACTGTCTTTATTTACAGATGAAAGATTATCGAAATTTTTAGTTGAAGACCAAGAATAAATACTATCATATTTTATTAAGTTTCCATCTTCATCAAATTCTTTATCAACTTTCCAAGACCCTTTAGGTTGTTCAACTACATTGTTTTCATTTTCTTTTGCTAGTTTAGATGCATTATTTTGTCCGTTACAACTAACACTTAAAAAGCCAATCATAATTAATAGCATATATTTTTTCATAACTAAAAAATTTATGTTAAACTTAATTTAGGGTGTGTAAAAAATGTTTTAAATAAACCACCAGTTTCTATTATTTTAATCAGTTTATTTTGGTGAATTACTTTCAATTTTCGTTCTCCATTTTTATACCAAACGCACTCTAAATAGTTATTATTATCAACCAGTCTGAGTAAGGAATCTTTTTTTGGTACATATTTTAGAACTTGCATTTTTGGACCCATAAGTTTTCCTTTAATTTTTACCCAATCTCCGGGTTTAAATTTTCTTGGCATAGCATTAAAATTTTAAAGAATTAAACTAATTTTAAGAGGATGCTGAAAAATCAGCATCCTTTTAAATATTTTGCTCTAAAATTTAATGAGACACTTATGAGATTTTAATACTTCTTGCAGGTTTTTGTTTAGCCTCTTCTTTTTTTGGTAAAAGAATACTTAAAATACCTTCTTGGTAACTCGCATTAATTTTTTCGTCATTTACACTTTCTGGTAAATTAAAAGTTCTTTTAAATGAAGAATAGCCGAACTCTCTACGAGTGTAATTTTCATCTTTTCCCTCACTTTCGTCCTTAATTTCAGTAGAAATAGCTAATACTTCATTGTCGAGGTCAATACGAAAATCTGATTTCTTTAAACCTGGAACTGCCATTTCTACTATGTAAGCTTCTGCTGTTTCTTTAATATTTACCTTTGGTAAAGTAATTCCTGTATTAAAATTAGAATTAAATACTGAAGGAAAGTCTCTATTAAAGAAATCATCTAACCAAGTTGATAGCGTAGGAAAGTTTGTATTTGAATTTGTGTTTGCTAAGCTTCCGTTTTTAGGAACATTTACTAAATTGCTCATAATTACAAAATTTTAAATTAAACATTATTTCAAATTTGAAATCCTTTTTTTCGAATTCATAACTATTAGAGCAAATAAAATACCAAAATAAAAAGAGCTTTTTAAATGGTGGTATTTTATTTAATTCACTGAAAACATGTCGTATATGTGAATTTTTGACATATTTTAAAGTGAATAAATGTCATATTTGAATTTTGAATGCTTGTTCTATTAAAATTACAATTTTAAATACAATAAAAATTTTGAATAAAACCTAAAAATTAAAACTATACAATAGGTGTTTTTAATAGTCATTTTTTAGCTTATTAAAATTTATACTTACTTTTAATCAAATACTAACAATAAAAATATTAAAATAAAATTTATGGATAATAATGAGCCTAGAGTAACTGGAATTGGCGGTATATTTATTAAAACAGAAAATACTGCAGAATTTAAAGCGTGGTATAAAAATAATTTAGGATTTAATACCGATCAATGGGGAACCAATTTTGAATGGTTTGAAGGAGAGCATCCCACAAGAAAAGGGTATACACAATGGAGTCCATTTGATAAAAATACCATTTATTTTGAACCGTCTTCAAAAGATTTTATGATTAATTATAGGGTAGTACATCTTGAGAAACTTTTAGAAAAATTGAAAAAAAATGGAGTCACTATTTTAGATAATATTGAAACATTTGAGTATGGAAAGTTTGTACATATTATGGATAATGATGGAAATAAAATTGAATTATGGGAGCCATATGATGAAGCCTATGAAAAGTTAGTTGAAGGAAGTACTAAATAAGATACTGTATTATTTGATTGAGGTTGATTTACTATTTAAGCTTTTACTTTAAATTTTCCATTACTTCTTATATAAATAATGGTTTCTTTTGCTGCTGAAATTGTTGAAGTTTTATTTTGTTTAACTCCAAAATAAGATCCAGGTGCTAATTTATTTTTAGCTTCTTTTTTAGAAAACTGATGAATTATACTTCCAGAAATAACTACAGTTCTAAAGTTAGGATTCAAATTTTTAATTTTCCCATTAAAACCAGCTGGTAATTTTAAAAGTGTAGCACGTAATTGATTTTTTTCGTGGCTTCCCCATAAAAAAGCAGTTGCTACATTACTTTTTGTAGCAACCCATTCAATATCGTTAGCATTTAACCAAACCATATTGGTTTTATCTACATTTATTGGTCGTTCACCATTATCAAAAGCCTCTGAAGTTGGCTTCACCAAATAGGGGCCTTCTTGAATATCTAAAAAAGCCATATTTTCTTGATCATCTGCAGCAGTAATATGCGCTTCACCTGCTGGTTCCTGCCAAATATGAACCTACTGGTAACCATTGCTTTTTGGCTTGTTCATCATCATTATGTAATAAACCTTGTATTACAACACCACGATAGGTAATATTGTGAATATGTGGTGGTGATGAGAATCCTTTGTTAAACTTCACTAAAAATCCTGCTGGTTCATTTTTGGTACGATCTCCCCAAAGTTTTCCTGCTGCCGGACTTTTATTTCCCCTTAAAGGGTTTAACCAACCCCATTCAATGTTATCTGCAGTCACTACTTCGTTTACAGACTTAATAGTATCTGTTGTTGGTGTTTGCGCGTTAGCATAAACACTTGCTAATACTGCTAAAGCAACAATTATATTTTTTGTTATAACTTTAAATTTACTATTAATTTAAATTATAGTATTGTGAAAATTTCGCTTTCAGCTAATCTAGATTTTGGAGTTTTTTCAGTTGAATTAAAATCCGATTCCGCTCTATATCCTAAAGAAACTGCTACTAATGAAGTGTATCCTTTTTCTCTTAATCCAAACTCTTCATCTAAAGCTTTAACATCAATACCTTCCATCGGTGTAGCATCAATTCCTAAACTTGCAACTCCTAATAAAAAGCTTCCAATGTTAAGATATACTTGCTTTTCCATCCAATGTTGCAAATCCTTTAAATCGTATTTATGAATACCAGCAAAAGCTTTAACAGCGCCTAAAAATCCATTTTTTATATCTTCATTTGGAAATCTTCCGCTTTTATCTTCAGTATCTGCAATATGTTGAAAATATAAATCATCTGCATTTGTTTTTGAACAAAACAATACCACAGCCGAAGCATTGGTTATTTTAGGTTCGTTAAAACTAAAAAATCCTTGTGTTCCTTTTGCCATACGCGCTTTTCCTTCAGTAGTTTCGGCAACTATAAAATGCCAAGGCTGTAGGTTTACACTGGAAGGACTCATTCTTAATAAATTTTTTACTTCAGCCATATCTGCATCAGATATTTTCTTGCTAGGGTTATATTCTTTTGTTGTGTATCTCCAGTTTAGTGTTTCTTGTAAGTTCATTTTTATGTATTGTTTAATTATACTATCATTTTTATAGTCACAAAAGTATATATAGTATTTATATCTCGCAATAACGGTCAAAAAGGATAGTATGAAATAATTTACATAAACAGCTTAAAGATAGGTTGTTAAATATTTAAAAAAAATACTATAAAAAGTATAGTTGTGTTATTTAGTATAGAGTTATACCTTTGTGCTTATAGTAATATGATAAATTTAATATTTTATGCATACATTTAAAGGAAAAGAATACCCTTGTTGTGCGAGTTTAACAATGGGAATTATAGGTGGGAAATGGAAAACGGTGATTTTATATCACTTAATAAAGGGGCCTTTAAGATATAATGAATTGAGAAAAGAAATGCCAACTGTTACAGAGCGAACTTTAAGTTTACAGTTAAAAACTTTAGAAAACGATGGGGTTGTAAAAAGGAAAGTCTATACTTCAAAACCGCCTTTAAAAGTGGAATATTCATTAACTGATTTTGGTAAAACATTAATTCCGGTAATTCAATCTATTGCTGATTGGGGTGATTATGTAGTTGAAAAATACTCTAAATAATTTATAGCTAATTAGTTAAGTGATTGAATGGCGCTCTTGTTGGTATGGAGATTTTTTATACTAAAAATAGAATTGAGAACCTAGAATGTTTTTTGTTAGTATTGTTTTAAAATTTGTAACTTTTACTTTTCAAATTTAAAGAAGCTTATTTTGCTAAAAATAATTAAGCATCTTCATCAATTATTAAATATTACTGTATGAAATTTTTAAAATTTAATTACTTAACACTGTTTCTAATTTGTATTATTCTAAGTCTGGTAACTTCGTGTAAAACTTCAAAATCTATAAAACCTGATCAAAACAATGAAATTCAATTAGTAAAACAAAGTGGAGGTTCAAGTGGAATGGAAAAATTAGATGACGATTCTTACCTAGTAGTTTATGATATTAAAAGTTATAAAACAGGAGCGAGGTTAGCTATATTAAAAATTACTGAAGAAGGTGTTTTAGTTTCTCCAATTACTATTTCTGAATGGGGTGATGAAGGTTTAGCAAGTGATTTAGAAAGTATTTGTAAAATACCAGGTAAAACAGATGAATATTTTATTGCAGAATCTGGAAATTGGAAAGGTGAAATTGGAAGGATTTTTCATATTAAAGTAGATGTAGAAAATTTAATGGCTAAGATTCTTGGTATAACAAAACTTCCTTTAAAAAATATAAATAATTTAGAGGTTGTAGGAGATCAATATGAAGCAATTGTTTGTTTGCCTTATAACGAAAATAAAAGAATACTAATTCTAGCTGAACGCGGTGGTTCAAAGGTAAACCCCAATGGAATTGTTAGGTGGGGAGTTTATAATTTACAAACACATCAGTTAAATTTTAGTGATGTAGGTTTGCAAGGGATTGAAGTGCAAGCGCCAGGCAATTGGACAAATAACAATGCAAAAAGAGCTATTACAGACCTTCATATTGATGCTGAAGGAGGTATTTGGGCGGCAGCTTCAGAAGATATAAGTGATGCTGGTCCTTTTTATTCAGTAATTTATAAAATAGGTCAAGTTGATCTTTCTAATGAAGAACGTCCATTTAAAATCTACACCAATTTTTCTAACTGGGAAGTTATTTCAGGATTTAAAGTAGAAGCGTTATCGGGATCAACTAAAAGTATTAAAGCAACCCATTCTTTTGGAACAGAAGATGAAGTTTATGGTGGTGTTTGGAGACCAATAACAATAGAATAACTGTTTAATTAATAATAGAAAAGTACTTAAAAGTATGAGTAAAAAATAAAAAATAGTTATATGATAAAAATCAGTATAATTTTCAGATTAAATAATTACACATTAGGAATTTTTTAAAAAATATCTGATATTCGCCACGTGAAAACAGTGGCACTTATATTAGCTTTATTTTTATTTTTTAAACCAATACTTCCGCTATTGGAATATGCTGCTTTTTACGACTATATTAAAAATGAACTTTGCGTAAATCAAGATGTTCCTGAAATGCAATGTAATGGAAAGTGTCATTTAAAAAAAGAACTGGTAAAAGCTTCCAATTCTGAAAATGATACTAAAAAAAATCATTCTTATTCAGCAGAACATTCTACAGTTTATTTTTATGAAAAAACACCATTTTATAGCTGTTTAATTTCAGAAGAACAAAAATCAAAAATAAACATTGAATATAATAATAGTTATAAATTTCATTATATGGGATTTATTTTTCATCCTCCACTAGTTTAATTTCTTCATAAATAAGAAACTTTACAATCAATATTCATTATTTAACTATTTGATATAAATAGTTAGATACGGACATGCTTTTTTAAAATTAAAAATAATGAAAAAGTATGCTATATAGTTAACCTAGTTTTATAAATATAGGGGTTATGCTTGTGTTGTATTTTTTGAAATTGTGTGTTTCTTAACTATATCATACAGTAGTTTATTTAATAAAAAGTGGTGCTTTTAATTTTTAATGGTATTAGTATGTTTATTAAAGGCAACTATATTTTCAACAGTTTTTAATTAAACAGTCAATAAATAATGAAACTTTTACAAATTATTGTAATTGCAGTTTTTATTATGGTTACTTCTTGTACCATAGATAAAACGGATTACGAAGCTGAATTAAATATTGAAACTACCGAATTTATTGAATTTGAAGAGGTAACTTCTATAATTAGTGATGATTACACTATTAGTGTTGATGCATTAAACGGTACTTTATATAAAGGCTATAATAAAATTCATTTAAAAGTTGGTAATGCTTTAACCAATGAAAACTTGGATAATTTAAAATTAACCTTTTTGCCAATTATGACAGATGCTAATGGAAACAAAGTTTCTTGCCCGCATAGTTATAATTTAAATTATAATACAGACGAGAATTATTATGAAGGTTATGTTGTATTTACTAGTGAAAGTGATTCAACAGTAAGTTGGCAGTTATTTATAGATGTTGTTGATATTGATAAAACACATTCAGTAGAACAAATTATTACTGTTGAGGAACAAACAAATTTAAATCTAAATATGACGGCGTTTACAGGTAACGATGGCGAACAGTATTTTATAGCTTTAGTTGCTCCGCAGAGTCCGAATGTTTCACAAAACGATTTGGTTGCGGGTATTTATAAATACAATCAACCAATAAATTCTGAAGGAACTTTTCCAGATCCAACTCTGTTTTCATATTCCATAGTAGATAATCATACTTTATTGTTAGATCCAAGAATGCCAGAACCTTCGATGGGAAACCATTCATCGCCTAACAATCAAGATTTGGTTCAACAAAGTGATGGGTTATATCATGGTTTTGTTAATTATACAATGACAGGGAACTGGACATTGAATTTTATATTACTAGATGAAAATGGACAAATTATAAAAGGAACTGAAGTTTCAACAGAATTTACACCAGGTATTGAAGGAGCAAAAGGAGAATTGTATATAGACATTTTATTTTAAAATTATGAAAAGAATAACTATAGCAATACTCTTAATAACAACAGTTGTAAGTGCCCAAACCGTTCAGAAAAAAAGCGACAGTTTAGGTGTAGCTTTAGATGAAGTTGTAATTATTGCAGCTAAAAAAAAGCAATTAGAAACTGAAATGAAAATGGCAGTTACTGTTGATGAGTTTTTAGCATCTTCAAATAATATAAGTTTTATTAAACGTGGAGCTTATGCTTGGGAACCCTTATTAAATAATATGAGTACAGAGCGTTCTACTGTTACCATTGATGGAATGCACATTTTTGGTGCTTGTACAGATAAAATGGATCCTGTAACATCGTATGTTGAGAGTAATAACCTTTCTGAAATAGATATAAAATCTGGACAAGAAGGAAGTTTACACGGAGCAACAGTTGCTGGAAGTATCAATTTAAAAAGAAAAAGTACTGCATTTACAATTGATAAAAATTATAAAGGAGCATACCAAACAGGTTTTGAGTTTAATAACAATCAGTTTTTTAACCTTGCAAATGCTTCTTATTCTAATAAAAATTTGGTCGTTGATGGAAGTATATCACACAGAAAAGCAGCTAATTATAAAGATGGAAATAATGACGACGTAAAGCATTCTCAGTTCGAAAAATTAAATGCTTCAATTGGTATTGCTTATAAAACTAGCGATTTATCTTCTTTAAAAGTAGATGCTATTTTTGATAAGGCAAATGATGTTGGTTTTCCGGCGCTTCCAATGGATTTATTACTTTCTAGAGCACTTATTACATCAGTTGCATATAAACAATTTTTTGAAAAAGGAACTTTAAAAGTTTGGGATACTAAAGTTTATTTTAATGCAATTGAACATTATATGGACGATACAACCCGACCAGAAAATTTAGTGCATATGGATATGCCAGGATGGAGTACAACTTATGGATTGCTTTCTAAAGTAAATTTGAAAAATGATGATTTAGCTTCAGAAATACAATTAAATATATACGATAATTTATCGATTGCAGAAATGAGAATGTATCCACAAGACAGAAGTGAGCGTACAATGTTTGCTTACAGTTGGCCTTGGGTTACTACGCGCTATGCAGGACTTTCAACAAATAATTTGTGGGAAATTTCAGCGGTAAGTCAACTTAACTTTGGAGGATCTTTAGGTTTAAATTATAACTATTCTAAATATGCAGAATTTAACTGGATTTTTCATCCGGGAGCACCTCAGAAAAAAACACGGTTTTTGCCAAGTTTACATGCGGGTTATACGTTACAGGTAAACAACTATAATTTTTCTGTCGGTGGTGGGTATGGACATAGAGCTCCTTCTGTTTCTGAAGGTTATGGATATTATATTTATAATAGTTTTGATAGATACGATTATATAGGAAATCCAGATTTAAAAAATGAAATTTCTTATGAATTAAATGCAAGTGCTGGTGTTAACATTCAAAAGGGAAGTTTACAAGCTAAAGTAAATTATTTCTATATTCAAAATTATATTATAGGAAGAATTTTAAGTTTGGGAAGCCCTATGAATTATCAGTCTGTTGGTGTAAAAGGCTATACTTCGTTAGACAATGCATCTTTGTTTAATTTTTCGCTAAATGCAAAATACAATGTATTGAATAATTTGCATTGGAATGGAACATTAACCTATGCGAGAGGATTGGATGATCATAAAAATAACTTACCATTTATTCGCCCGTTAAGTTATCAAACAACACTACATTTTTCGTATCACAAATTTGGAATTCAAACGTCGTTTTATGGAGATTTAAAACAAAAAAATTACAGTCCGGAATACGGAGAAGATGAAACACCTTCTTATAATAATTTAGATGTTTCAGTAGATTATAATTTTTATATTAAAAATTATAAAGCAGAAATTCAAGTAGGTGCAGAAAATTTATTTAATACATATTACAGCACTTATGCCGACTGGGGAAATATACCAAGAATGGGACGTAATGTATTTACGTCTTTAAAAATAAATTTTTAAAAAAGAATAACTAAACAACAAATAATAAAAAATCAAAAACAATGAAAAATTTAAAAAACTACATTTTATTAGCTATTTTATCAATTACATTTATAGCTTGTGAAAATGATGATATTCCTGTAGCAAACAACATAGTATTAGCGTTTAATAATACGTTTAAAGGTACTACTATAGTGCTTGGTACCGATGCTGCAACTGCAACTGTAAATACTTCAGAAGCAGGGCAAACGCATTATTTTTCTGAATTAAAATATGTGATTAGTAATATTAGACTTATAAATACTGATGGAATTGAAATTCCGTATAATATAAATAATTTAGATAATGGAGCAACAGTTGTAGATCATTCAAAATCAGTGACATTACAATATGTTTTAAATGAAATTCCTACCGCAGAATACACTCAAATAAAATTTGGATTAGGTGTAAAATCTGAATTAAATACTTTAGATCAAGTAAGTTTTCCAAATTTTTATGCACTTGCTGGAGCAAATGATACAGAAATGATGTGGGAGTGGGGAACAGGCTATCGTTTTACAAAAATAGAAGGTTTTTATGATGTTGATGATAAAGAATTATCAATACATACAGGTAGCACAATAGATGGAACTCAAGGAGACGAAAGTACTTATGTACCTGGTGTAGATGCTTATAGAGATATTACATTAAATTTACCAACAAATGCAATTGTAGGTAGCAACGCACCATTAATTAACATAAATGTAGATTTTGATAAATTGTTAAGTGGTGATAATGAAGTTATTACACTAAGTTCTGGAACTGCTATGCCTAATAACGCAACACCAAATATTCATACAGCTGTTCAAATGACGAGATTTGTTGATAATATTGGAGGAAATGGAACAAGTAATGTAACTGGAATGTTTTCTATAACAAGTGTAGAAAATTAATATTTTAATGTTTAGAGTCAGTTATGCTTATTAAAAGCAGGCTGACTCTTTAAATAAAAGTCAATAAAATCTATTTTTAATGAAATTATTTATAAGAAATATAGCTATTTTGCTGTTATTAATATCTTGTAACAACGATGATTATGAGATTATTTCTTATGACAATCCAGACTTAGTTCTCAATATTCCAGCAGAATTTCCAGAGTTAAACAACTCGGTATATAGTAATTTTCCTACAAAATATGGAGTTGAATTGGGTGAAAAACTCTTTTTTGATAAAAGATTAAGTACAGATAATACCATTTCTTGTTCTAGTTGCCATAAACAAGAAAATGCATTTTCAGATACCAATGCAATAGGTATTGGAATTAAGGGTAGAGTAGGACTGCGTAATGTACCTTCAATTCAAAATTTGGCATTTATGCAAGTTTATAATTGGGATGGAAATAAACGTAAATTAGAAAATCAGCCTTTAGTTCCTATAATTACTCATGAAGAAATGGATTCTTCTATTTTAGAAGTAATGGGTAAACTTGAAGTTGATGAAACGTATGTTCAATTATTTAATAAAACTTTTGGTGATAAAGAAATAACACCAGAAAGAATATATAATAGCATTGCTCAATATGAATATACCTTGATTTCTGCTAATAGTAAATACGACAGTGTAAAAAGAAATGAAGAAGTTGTTTTTACTGAAAATGAAGCAAAAGGCTATCAAATTTTTCAAGAAAAATGTGCAACTTGCCATAGTACAGAACTTTTTACAGATCAAAGCTTTAGAAATATTGGATTTCCTATAAACCCAAATACAGATGAAGCAGGTAGAGCAAGAGTTACTGGAATTGAAGAAGATTATATGCGTTTTCGTGTTCCTTCTTTACGAAACATAGAATACACAGCACCTTATGGCAGTTTTGGACAATTTGCTACTTTAAAAGAAGTTTTAGATTATTTTGATAATGGCGTTTTATATGCCGATAATTTAGATCCTATTTTTAAAAAAAATGGCAATAGAATTCCTTTAACAGAACAGGAAAAATTAGATCTTATTTCATTTTTAAAAACATTAACCGATACAAACTTTATTGGAAAGTAAAATAACTATAAAAACTAATCTTTTTTATGTTTATTTAATTCATCTTGTAATCTTCTCATTACTTTTTGTTCACGTTCTAAAGCTCTTTTTCTGTGTTCTTCAAACTCTTCTTCAACTTCTTTTAAATTTTGTTTTGTAAGCTTTGTAACACTAATACTTTGTTTGTATTTAGAAATAAAGAACAAAAGGAATAATAGTAATCCACCAATTATAGATAGCATTATAGTTTTAAATAAGCCTTTTTCAAAATCGATTCCTAAAAAAGAAATTGTGGTTATCTGATTTTTTAATTTAGCTATTTCATTTTTTTTAGAACTAAAAGAAGTATTTAGGCTATCAATTACTGCTTTTTGTTTGTTTATGGTGTTTGTAGCTTTTAAAATATCTTCTTTTGAAGCTGAAATTGAATCGTTAATATTAGATTTTAATTTTAATAACCAATTTAGTTTTACAACTTTATAATCTTGGTATTTATTAGAATTTTCAATTAAGTTTTCGAATTGTGTATCTACAGAGCCAGAATCAATAAATTGTTTAGTTGTTTGACTATATGAAATAATAGTAATAAACACTAAAATAAACGTTACTAGTAATCTTTTTTTCATTATAAATTAATTTGATTTTTTTGGGGACAAAATTAGTTGTTATTTAAGTAATAAACTTCTAATTCTTCTAAATATTGTTGTTTTAATTCATCATTTAAAAAAGAATATTGAAATGAGTTTTTTGCAAGTTGGTAAATTTGGTGTTTTGTTAAATTTAAAGCAGCCTGTATTTCAATAAAATTTAGATTTACATTACCTCCAAAATAAGCAGGGTCGTCAGAATTAATAGTTACTTTTAAACCTAAATCTAACATTTTTTTTAAAGGGTGCTTTTTTAAATCTGTTACTACTTTTAATGCAGTATTTGAAAGCGGACAAACGGTTAAAGCAAGATCTTTAGCTAGAATTTCTTGTATTAATTTATGGTCTTGTAGTGCATTATTTCCGTGATCTATACGTTTAATTTTTAAAATATCTAAAGCTTCCCATACATAATCAGAGTTTCCTTCTTCACCAGCATGTGCAACAGTAATATAGCCTTCTTTAATAGAAGCTTCAAAAACATTTTTAAATTTTGAAGGTGGGTTTCCTTTTTCTGAAGAATCTAAACCAACGGCAGTAATTTTGTTTTTAAATGGTAACGATTGTTCTAATGTTTTAAAAGCGTCTTCTTCTGTTAAATGGCGTAAATAACTCATTATTAATTTTGAAGAAACTCCTAATTTTTCTTTTGCATCTTCACAAGCTTTTGAAATACCCGAAATTACAGTTTCAAATAAGATACCTCTTTCTGTATGTGTTTGTGGGTCGAACATAATTTCTGTATGACGCACATTTTGTTTTGCACAACTTTTTAAATAACTGTAAGTTAGATCGTAAAAATCTTGTGTTGTGGTTAAAACAGCTGCACCTTGATAATAGATGTTTAAAAAATCTTGTAAACAATTAAAGTTATAGGCTTCTTTAATTTCTTCAATAGAATTATAAGGAATTGTAATATTGTTTCTTTTAGCTATTTTAAACATTAGTTCAGGTTCAAAAGAACCTTCGATATGTAGATGTAATTCAGCTTTTGGTAAATTAGTAATAAATTCTTTCATTCCGCAAAACTACTTAATTCAGCTATTTAAATTTCATTTTGTTGAAAACTTAAGTAATATAAGTTAATTAATGGCTGTAGAAATGTAAAATTATTTTAATTAAACCTTTTTGTCAGCAAATTAAGATTTAAAAATTTCACATTTCTAAACAGCCAAATAAATATAATTTTATCTGTTAAGAGGCTTTTGAAATATGTTTTTTTAAGGGGAGTTTAAATATAGATTTACAAATAATATCTTCTTGTTGGCTATTGTTTAAACTTACAGTAACCGCTAAATGTAATTCGTATTCGCTTAAATGTTTTATTTGAGAGTTTAAAACTAATTGATCTTTTAGATAAGCGTTTTTTAAAATTTGTAATTTATATAATCGAGGAATTGGGTGTACTATATCTGCCTTTTCAGTTATTTTTTCTTTTACAAATGTTTCCATTTTATTGTAAAGTACTGCAGGTAATAAAGCGTTGTTTTTGTTAATGTCTTTTATAGTTACAGTAAATATATTAGTGTTATTTATAGTGTTGTTTTCAGTAGTTTTCATAAAAATTGAATTTTAAAATTTATTTGTAATGTATGGGAATTAATTTAAGAGTTGTTTTGCTGTTCATCTTTTTTAAGAGCATGCAAATAATGGAGTAGGCCTGTTGATAATTTGTAATTTGTTTCATAATTTTTGTTTTAATGATTAATTTATGGATAAAAAAAAGGTGCTTTTTAAAAAAAGCACCTTTTGTAATATTGTTATTTAATTTATTTAAATTTAATAATAGTGCCTTTTGGAAATATAAACAAGTTGTTGTTTAGAATTACGCATAACAAAAACAGAACAAATTGATGTTAAAATCGATTTGGTTTCCATAATATTGGAACATAATTGATATGTTTTGGCGACTAATTTCATAATTGTTATCAAAAATATAAAATTATTTTGTTTAACAAAGAAATTTCATATAAAATTAAAGTTAAATTATGCTTTTTAGTGTAAATTTGCAATTACAAACTAATAAAATAATTATGGCTAGTATAAAAAATTTAAAAAAGGATATTAATTACGTTTTAGGTGATATTATTGAAGAATGCTATACTTGGGAAATTTTAAACCCGAAAGCAGATACTAAAGGAACTGAGGAAATTATTGATGAAGCTATTGAGGCTTTTGATGCTTTAATTGAAAAAGTAAATTCAAAAGACGTAGAAAATTATAAAGCGCATTTTAAAGCTATTAATAGTGAGTTAGAACAAACTGCAAAACAGTTAATTGAAAAAATTAATAGTTTATAACTTTAACAAATCTTTACCTTTTTAAAGGTTTGAAATGTGTCTTATTTTTGGTAAATTTATACAATAATTAATACTAATAAAACGTTCTTTATTTACCAACTATAAAATTTTTAATTTATGGCAAGAGCAATGTTTGAGTACACAAAAACAGTACTTGAAAAAGTCAGCTTTAATTTTGAATTATTTAACAAAGAATTAGAAAAGGCAGTGACTAGGTTATTACCTTATGAGGTTAAAGAGTTGTATTTTTGGTTACAAGAATTCACTCAAAATAAACCAGACCTACATAAGTGCCTGTCTCTAGTAGAATCTAAAAAAAGGAGCGTTTAAGCTCCTTTTTTTTGTTGTATAGGGCTTATGATTTTTACATCATTAAATGTTATTACACCTCTAATTAAACTGTCTATTAAGTTTTTTAAAGCTTCTATTAAGTGTACTTTTAGATGTGATTTATGATAAATAATACTAACTTCTCTAGCGGGTGCAGGCTTTTTAAACTCTTTTAGATATTTTTTATCCTCATCGTTTAAGTCTAAAGTTTGTAAATACGGTAAAAGTGTCATTCCTAAACCTTCTTTAGAGAGTTTTATTAAAGTATTAAAGCTACCGCTTTGCAGTTGAAAATTTTGATTTTTATTACCTAAAGCACTACATAAATTTAAAATGTTTTCTTTAAAACAATGGCCATCTTCAAGTAATAAAATATCATCAATATCTAAATTTTCTATATCTAGCGTTTTTAGATTATTTAAGCGATGTTCTTCAGGAACAAAACCAACAAAAGGTTCGTAATATAAAACACGCTCTTTAATATTTTCATTTTCAAGTGGGGTAGCTGCAATTGCAACATCAATATGTCCTTCACTTAATTTTTTTACAATTTCGCCTGTAGTTAATTCTTCAATCTTTAAATTTATTTTTGGATATTTTTTTATAAATGACTTTAAAAATAAAGGTAACAATGTAGGCATTATTGTTGGAATTATTCCCAATTTAAAATCACCTCCAATATATCCTTTTTGTTGCTCAACAATATCATTTATTCTATTGCTTTCATCAACAATAATTTTAGCTTGCTCAACAATTTTTTTTCCAATTTCAGTTAATTGTATCGGTTTTTTATTTCTATTAAAAATTTTTGTTTCTAAAGCCTCTTCTAGCTTTTGAATTTGCATACTCAATGTTGGTTGTGTAACAAAACAATGTTCCGATGCAATTGTAAAGTTTTGATGTTCTGCTACGGCTAAAACATATTTTAATTGGGTTATTGTCATTGGTATAAATTTTTACGATAAAGATATTAAAACAATTGATAACGATTATGATAAACAACGTCTTTTTTTGCTTAAATTTGATGTAGAAATAAAATAATATAAAAAATAGATAAAATGAGTACAACAAGTATTGGATTAAACAAACAAGAAACAGATGACTTAGCTGTAAGTTTAAACGAATTATTAGCAAACTTTCAAGTATATTACCAAAATTTAAGAGGTTTGCATTGGAATATAAAAGGGAAGTCCTTTTTTATATTGCATGAGAAATTTGAAGAACTTTATACAGATTCTCAAGAAAAAATTGATTTAATTGCTGAAAGAATTTTAACTTTAGGAGGAACTCCATTACATACTTTTAATGATTATGTAAGTTTAGCTAAAGTTCCTGTAGGAAAAGATGTAACGAATGATGTTGAGTCTGTAAAATTAGTAGTAAGTTCTTTGTCAGAATTATTGAAAATTGAGAGAAATATTTTAGGAGAATCTGATGAAGCAGATGATGAAGGAACCAACTCTATGATGAGTGATTTTATTGCTGAGCAAGAAAAAACAATTTGGATGTTAAATGCTTGGTTAAATTAAAAGTAACTTTTTAATAAAAAGAAGATGCTTAAAAAGTGAAGTTTTAGTTATTCTGAAAATTAGTTCAGGTTAACAGATAAAACACTTTTTAAGCAGTTTTTTTTAGTATAGATCCCAAAATTGACGCTTTTTATTAAGTTCTTCTTCATGACGTTTGTAAATTTCTGTAGGAATTACTTTTAGCATTGTAGGGTCTTGTTCTATCTCAATTTCAATTCTTTTAACAATTTCATCTACAGTTTCGTTTTCATAATCAATTTCCATAGGAGGTTTAATAACCATTGATTGTAGAATATTACGTTTTTTAATCAATAGACCTTTCTTGTCGAATGATCGTCTAAAACCATCAATAACAATAGGAACTACAACTGGTTTGTATGTTTTTATAATATGTCCAGTTCCTCTTCTAATAGGTTTAAATGGTTTAGTTGTACCTTGTGGAAAGGTAATTACCCAACCATCTCCTAAGGCTTTTTTGATATTACTAATGTCAGACATTTTTACTTGTCTGTTAACCTCTTTTCCTGCACTTCTCCAAGTTCTTTCAATTGATATAGAACCTGCATAAGCAAAGATTTTAGGTAATAAGCCAGATTTCATAGTTTCTGAAGCGGCAATATAATAGATGTTTAATTTTGGTTGCCAAATATATCCTATGTTTTTAATAGAATCATTTCTTCCTTTTAAAGAAGCATTAAAAACATGAAACATAGCAGCAACATCTGCAAAGTAAGTTTGATGGTTTGAAACAAACAATACATTTGTATCTGGAAGTTCTCTTATAATTTCAGAACCTTCAATATGAAGGTTGTTGAATCTACGGTATCTACCATGAGAAACAATTCCAAAAAAGCGAATTAGCCATTTCTTTAAAAATAAAATATGGCCAAAAGGATTTCTTTTGAAAATAGGCATTTAGTTGGTTTTGGTTCTTACAAATTTAATAAAAAAATTATGATATTGTTTTTATTAATTCTTTGATTTCATTTAACATCATTGCAGTGGCTCCCCAAACAATATAATTGTTTAGTTTAAAGCAAGGTACATAAATGTTTTTTGCATAAGAGGTTGATAAAATTGTAGAGCTAATTGCTGTATCTGCTAATAAATCGGAGAGTTTAACTTCAATTAAAGCTTCAACTTCATAATTTTTAGTGAATTTTGGAGTGTATTTTAGATAACTTAAATAAGGTGTTACAATAAAATTACTTGGTGGAATATAAACATCGGTCATTTTTTTAAAAATAGTAATGTCTTCCTCAATAATTCCAACTTCTTCTTTTGCTTCTCTTAAAGCTGTGTGTTGCAACGAGCTATCTTTAGGGTCTAATTTACCACCAGGGAAGCTTATTTGAGCAGAATGTACACCTTTGTAACTGGCTCTAAGTGTTAATAAAATATGTAATTCGCCTTTTTTATCTGGATAAAAAATAACTAAAACACCTGCTTTTCTGGGGTTACTGGCTTTAATTTTTTCTTCAGAAAATTCTTTTCTAATTTCTGGAGCTAATTTAAATTGTGCTTCTAAACCGCTAATTTTAGCATTTGATAACTGTTTAATATGTTTTTTAAAAACTAAAAAATTCATAGTTATTCTTTTGCGTAAAAAGTTGGTAAGGATAATTTAAATTTAAGAGCAATTAATCGAATGGCAATAATTAAAATAGATGTAGTAACATAAATAATACCACTATTAATTTCAAAATTATGCAATGCTAAAAATATAGCAGATCCTAAGACGCATGCCGTAGCATAAATTTCTTTTCTAAATATTATAGGAATTTCATTACACAATATATCTCTTATAACACCACCAAAAGAACCGGTCATTGTTGCTATAGAAATTATAATTATTGGATGAAAGTTAGCATTTAAACCAATTTCTGTTCCCATAATGGTAAATATTCCAAGTCCAATACTATCAAATAAAAAAAGTGATTTATTAATGTATTTTAATTTTTTTCTAAAAATAGTAGCAAATATAAAAGACCCAAGTATGTAATAAATTACAGCTGGATTTTTCATCCAAAATACGGGATGCGCACCAATTAATACGTCTCTTAATGTTCCACCGCCCACTGCAGTAGCAAAGGCTATAATAAAAACACCAAACGGATCCATTTTTTTACGCATTGCAACTAAAGATCCCGATATTGCAAAAGCAATAATTCCTAAAATATCTAAAACGTTAAATAGTGTCATTACATTTGTTGTGTAAAATAATTATAGTCTTTAAGAATAATATCAATAAATTCAACTGTGTTTAATTCAGAATTAATTCCTGTTATTTCAATAATTTTTAGTTTTAATTTTAAGAGCATCTTGTGGTTATTATTTTTTTTAGCTTTTAAAAATAATTCTTTTATAGTTTGAATATCTTTATCTGACAACATAGTAACTTGAGGGAATGTTGGCGTGTAATCATCTGGAATATCAACCGCTAATGTGTTATTTATTGAAACTGTTTGTTTTTCAGAAATTACTGTTGTTCCAGCAGCAATATCTCCAAGTCGTTGCCCTTTTCCATTTAATAAAATAGTTAATAAGGCAATTGAACCAGAGGCTAAACTGATATCAATAACCCTTAAAACCCATCTAATTAAGTAGCTTCCAAAGGTAGGTTTTGAACCATCAATTTTTGTAACTCTAATTTTATTAAAATATTTTCCGGGAGTTTGACCATTATTTAATGTTTCAAATAATAAACTATAGAAAAATACAGGTAAACTTATTAGCGTATATAAAACATATATATTTTCAGTTTCTAGATATCCTAAAGCATTTACTATGTAGATAATTAAAGCATAATAAGCTCCAATAATTAACATATCAATTAAAAAAGCGCCAATTCTAGTACTTAAAGGGGCAACATTTTGTTGAATTGTAATATTTTGCGCTGTTTCTATTTTAAAATTGTCCATTTTTAATGTTTAAACTCTTTGGTTGATACAATTGTATTTTCTACATTCGTTAACTCTAAAAAAATAATATAATTAATTGCTAATTTGAAGCAGCAAAAGTATAAAAAATGCGTGAAGCATCATTTGTAAAAAGAAATAAAAATAAATGGCTCTTATTTGAAGATGTTCTAAATAAAAAAGAACAAGTTTCTCCTGATAAATTGTCGGATTTATATATAGAAATTACAGATGATTTAAGTTACGCTAAAACCTTTTATACCCAGAGTAATACAGTAGTTTACCTGAACTCTTTAGCTTCAAAAGCACATCAAAAAATTTATAAAACTAAGAAAGAAAGTAAAAATAGACTTGTAGATTTTTTTAAAACTGAATTTCCACTAGAATTTGTTAAATATCATAAACAATTATTAATAGCTTTTATTACGTTCTTGTTTTTTGCTATAGTTGGAGCGTATTCTGCTGCTAATAATGGAGATTTTGTACGCTTAATTATGGGTGATAATTATGTAAATATGACCTTAGAAAATATTGCATCTGGTGATCCAATGGCTGTATATAAAAAAATGGGAGAAGGAAATATGTTTATTTTGATAACTTTAAACAACATTAAAGTTGCAATGACGGCTTTTGTGTTTGGAATGCTGTTTTCTATTGGTACTTTATATGTTATGATGCAAAATGGTGTAATGTTGGGCTCTTTTTTATACTTTTTTTACGATAAAGCCCTACTTTGGGAATCATCTAGAACTATTTGGATACACGGAACTATTGAAATTTCTGTTATTATAATTGCTGGTTGTGCTGGTTTGGTTTTAGGGAACGGTTTGTTATTTCCTAAAACATATTCTAGGTTAACTTCATTTAAACATAGTTTTAAAGCAGGATTAAAAATTATGGTAAGTACAATTCCTTTTTTTATTGTAGCCGGATTTTTAGAAGGTTTTGTAACACGTCAAACGCAAATGCCAGATTGGTTAGCCGTATTTATAATACTAACATCTTTTATAATAATAATTTATTACTATATAATTTACCCAATAAAATTAACTAAACAACAAAAGATTAATGGAAACAAATAGCTTTATAGAATTTAAAAAAGAGCGTGATTTAGGTGCAATTATTACTGATACGTTTAAATTTATTCGAGAAAATTGGAAAGAATATTTTTTAACTGTTTTAAAAATGGTTGGCCCAGTTTTATTAATGGGCTTAGTTGTTTTGGTGCTTTATATGTTTACAATGTCAGATTTATTTAGCCAAATTGATACTATTGACGAGAATCCAGTTGGATTTTTATCTTCAATTTTTTCATGGGTTTTTGTACTAATTTTCGTGTATATTTTAATGTACACTTTATTATCTATGTCTTCATTATATTTTATAAAATCGTACATAGATCATAATGGAAAACCTCTATTTTCTGAAGTAAAAGAAAATGTATTTAAAAATATTTGGAAATTTTTAGGCTTAGGTTTTTTAATTACTATTGTAACATTGTTAGGAATGGTATTTTGCTATTTACCAGGTTTTTATTTAGGAACAGTTTTGTCTTTAGCCACTTCAATTATGGTTTTTGAAGACAAAAGTATTGGTGATACATTTTCGCATTCATTTACACTTATAAAAGGTGAATGGTGGAATACATTTGGAGTTTTAATTGTTGTTTGGCTTTTATTAATGGTTTTAGGTCAGGCATTTTCTATTCCTGCTATGATTTATCAATTTATTAAACTAGGAACTGTAATGGGAGGTGATGACCCAACTGAAGTGTTTTCAATTTTTAAAGATCCTATTTATTTGGCTTTAAATATTGGCTCTTATATCTTTCAGTTTATTTTATATTCAATCCCGTTAATTTCAACAGTTTTTATTTATTTCGATTTAAATGAACAAAAAAACTTAACAGGTACTTTTGAAAAAATTGAAAGTTTAGGTACAACAACTACAGAAGAATAAGAGATGCATAAAATACTGTTTTTTATACTTTTTTTAATGTTTTCGGCGGGTGTGTATGCCCAAGCCGATTCACTTGTTGTAAAAAATGATAAAAGCAGTATAGTTCAAAAGAAATTTGATACGAACGCTTTAGAAAAGTACAATTCTGATAAAGATTTCGATTATTCAGAAGCTAAAGAAACTAAAGATCCAACATTAATAGAACGCTTGTTTAATTGGTTAAGTAGGCAATTTTTACGCTTTTTAGAATGGATTTTTGGTGTGCAATACGCTAAAGGTATTTTTGGCAGTATTTTACAAGCATTACCTTATATAATTGTAGGTATATTACTGTTTTTATTAATTAAATTCTTTTTAAAAGTAAATTCTAATTCAATAGTTTCTAGCGCTTCAAATAAAGCGGTTGTATCTATTACAGATGATGAGGAATTGATAAAAAATAAAGATCTTAATAAATTAATAGAGCAAGCAATAGCACTTAAAAATTACAGATTAGCAGTTCGTTATTATTATTTAAATATATTAAAACAACTTGAAGATACTCAGGTTATTACTTGGGAGCAACAAAAAACAAACGAAGATTATATTCAAGAAATTTCTAAAGAAGCTATAAAAAGTTCGTTTAAAGATCTAACAAGATTGTACGATTTTGTTTGGTATGGAAATTTTGAAATTAATGAAAATGAGTTTGTAAAAGTTACTAGAAATTTTGAAGCAATAACTAATTTAATAAATAGTAAATAAGTTGGATAGAAAAGCAAAAATATATGCTGTACTGTTTGTACTCTTAATTTTCGGATATATTTATTTGGAAAGTACAAAAAAACAGCCTATAAATTGGTTTCCAAGTTATGTGTCTAAACACAAAATTCCTTTTGGAACCTATGTTTTAAATCAAGAATTAAGCAATTTATTCCCTTCAACTAAAGTAGAAACAGTAAACATTCCACCTTATATTTATTTACAAGATTCAACAAGAACAGGAACCTATTTTTTTGTAGATGATGCATTAAATTTTGGTGATACAGAATTTTTTAGATTAATGGAATTTGTGGAACGTGGTAACGATGTATTTATTTCTACCCACGGAATGAATATTGATACTTTAAATTTTGAAACCGAACGTTTGGTTAGTAAAAATTTAGATGAAAAAGTATTTTTTAAGCAATTAAATAAATCGTTTAAAGGAAGAGAATATTCTTTTGATAGACCTTTTATAAATCAAATTTTTACAAAAATAGATACCATAAATACTGTAATTCTAGGTATTACAGGTTATGTAAATTCTGAAGAAGAACGTACAGAAGAAGGTGTTAATTTTGTAAAACGTCCTTATGGAAAAGGTAATTTTTATTTGCATACATTTCCAGAAGCGTTTACAAATTATAATATGTTGTACGAAACCAATCATCAACATACAGCAAATATTTTATCGTATTTAAGAGATGATATTCCAATTTTATGGGATGCTTATTATAAAACTGGAAAAAGTAGAATTACTTCTCCTTTACAATATTTACTAGGTTCTAAACATTTAAAATGGGCATATTATATGGCATTAATAGGTGTTTTGTTCTTTATTATTTTTGAAGGGAAAAGAAAACAACGCAGTATTCCAATTATAAAACCATTAAAAAATCAAACACTTGCTTTTACACAAACTATTTCTAATATGTATTTTGAAAAGCAAGAACACAAAAATATTGCAGAACATAAAATAAGTTATTTGTTAGAATATGTAAGAGTTAAGCTAAATATTTCAACAACAAAAATAGATGCAGAGTTTTATAACAATGTAGCAATGCGTAGTGGAAATACTAAAGAAGACGTTGAAAAATTGTTCAAATTTTGTGATGCCATTCATTTAAAAAACCAAATTACAAACGAAGAGCTTATTAAATTGAACACATTAATAGAAAAATTTAAAAAAACAATTCAATATGGAAAATAACGATTTGAATTTTGAAAATAGAATAGATTTAGAAAAATTAAAAAATGCAGTAATTCAAATTAAAGCAGAATTAGGTAAAATTATTGTAGGTCAAGAAAATTTTATAGATTTATTAATTGTTGCATTATTGGCTGATGGTCATGTACTTATTGAAGGTGTGCCAGGCGTAGCAAAAACAATTACAGCTAAATTGTTAGCAAAAACTATAGATACTGGTTTTAGTAGATTACAATTTACGCCAGATTTAATGCCAAGTGATGTGTTAGGAACTTCGGTTTTAAATATGAAAAATTCTGAATTTGAATTTAGAGAAGGCCCTATTTTTTCTAACTTAGTTTTAATAGATGAAATAAATAGAGCTCCAGCAAAAACACAAGCTGCTTTGTTTGAAGTTATGGAAGAACGTCAAATTTCTATTGATGGAACCACCTATAAAATGAAACCTCCATTTATGGTGTTAGCAACACAAAATCCAATTGAGCAGGAGGGAACTTATGCGCTACCAGAAGCGCAATTAGACCGATTTTTATTTAAAATAGATGTTGGTTATCCTAATTTAGATGAAGAGATTTTAATTCTAAAATCACATCAAGATAGAAAAGGAACGTTGCCACAAAATCTAATTACGTCATTACTTTCTGAAGCTGATTTATTAGAGTATAAAAACAAGGTATTTGAAGTGTTGGTTGAAGAAAAAATTATGCGGTATATAGCTCAAATAATTACAAAAACACGTAACCATCCACATTTGTATTTAGGTGGTTCACCTAGAGCAAGTATTGCAATTTTAAATGCATCTAAGGCGTATGCAGCAATAAACGGACGCGATTTTGTAATTCCAGAAGATATTAAAAAAGTTATATTTCCTGTATTACGCCATCGATTAATTTTAACTCCAGAGCGCGAAATGGAAGGTTTAACTACAGATAAAGTTATTGAAATGATTGTTCAATCAGTTGAAGTTCCTAGATAGTTAAAAGTTGAAAAGTCTGGAAGTTGAAAGATTAAATTTTACACGTCTTTGCCAAGAAGTGTTTGAAATGTAATGAAAAACACGACTGCGGCAATCTCATTATTAAAAAGTTCAATGTTTAAAATAAAAAATAGTTTGTATTTATGAACAACAGATTACTTCGTGTTTTACTCTTAGTAAAGACGAATAAAATAATATTTAAAAAGTTGAAAATTAAAAATAAAACAATTGAAAATTATTAAAAGCATATACATACATCAACGTTTTTTTGTTTACATAAGCATTATTTCAGCGTTATTTTTGGTTTCTTTTTGGCTACCAATATTGTATAGCTTGGCTTGGATTTTAGTAACTATTATTGCAGCCTTGCTTTTTAGTGATTTAATATTGTTATTTAATTCTAAAAAAGGAATTGATGCACGTAGAATTTTAACTGAAAAGTTTTCTAATTCAGATGAAAATCCAATTTCAATAACTATAAATAATAAGTATGCATTTAATATTGAAGCTAAAATAATTGATGAATTACCAAATCAATTTCAAAAAAGAGATTTTGAACATATTGCAAATCTAAAATCGCAAGAAAATTATAATTTCGAATATGAAGTTATTCCTGTAGAACGTGGAGAATATCATTTTGGTAATTTAAATATTTTTGTATCTTCACCTTTAAAAATTATTGCCAGACGCTTTAAATTTCAAGAAAATGAAATGGTTGCTGTATATCCATCTTATATTCAAATGAAAAAATATGAATTTTTAGCAATGAGCAACCGTTTAACAGCATTCGGATTAAAAAAAATAAGGAAAATAGGACATACCTTAGAATTTGAACAAATTAAAAATTACATAGCAGGAGATGATGTTAGAACAATAAATTGGAAAGCCACAGCTAAGCATTCTCAGTTAATGGTTAATCAATATCAAGACGAGAAATCGCAACCTATTTATTCTATTATAGATTTAGGTAGAGTGATGAAAATGCCTTTTGAAGAATTAAAACTATTGGATTATGCTATAAATTCTGCCTTGGCTTTCTCTAATATTGCCCTTAGGAAAAATGACAAAGCAGGTTTAATAACTTTTGCTAAAAAAGTAGATACAATAGTAGCTGCAAGTAATAAAAAAACACATTTAAATGTTATAAATGAAGCTTTATATAACATAACTACTAAATATAACGATGCAGATTTTGGATATTTGTATGCTGTAATTAAACGAAAAGTTACGCAGCGTAGTTTGTTAATTTTATATACAAACTTTGAGCATATTTCATCTTTAAAGCGTCAATTGCCATTTTTAAAAGCCATTGCTAAATATCACTTATTAGTTGTTGTATTTTTTGAAAATACAGAATTAGATATTTTAATTCAAGAAGATGCAGAAGATTTGCAAACTATTTATCATAAAACAATTGCAGAAAAATTTGCCTATGAAAAAAGATTGATTGTTAAAGAATTAGAGCGTAATGGTATTTATGGAATACTTACAAAGCCCAAAAATTTAACAGTTAACGTTATTAATAAATACTTAGAATTTAAAGCTAAGGGATTTATTTAATTTGAAAGTTAGCAGCCATTGCAGCTCCAATAATCCCGGCTTCGTTTTCAGCTTCGGCAGCTACAATAGGAGTATCAATTTTTATATGATTTACAAATTTCCCTAGTTTTTTACTAGCACCGCCACCTACAATAAATAAATCTGGAGAAAGGATTAAATCTATATGTTTAAAGTATTTATTTAATCTTTTACCCCATTCTTTTCTATTTAGCTTCTCGCTTTTTCTAACGGAGTCTGCAGCGTATTTCTCAAAAACTTCACCATTTTTATAAAGTACATGTCCTAATTCAGTATTAGGTAATAATTTTCCATCTAAAAATACTCCAGAACCTATTCCTGTACCTAAAGTAATCATAATAACAGTTCCTTTTTTATCTTTTCCAGCCCCAAAACTCATTTCGGCTAAACCAGCTGCATCTGCATCATTTACAATGGAGTATTCATTTCCTGTTTTTTCCGAAAAAACTAAATCAACCTGTGTGCCTTTCCAATCTTCATGAAGATTTCCTCCAGTAAGGCATTTACCATGTTGTAGAGGTGTAGGGAAACCACAACCAACAGGTCCATCCCATTCGAAATGGTTAATCATTTTTTGAATTG
Source organism: Lutibacter sp. A64 (assembly GCF_022429565.1). Taxonomy (NCBI): domain Bacteria; kingdom Pseudomonadati; phylum Bacteroidota; class Flavobacteriia; order Flavobacteriales; family Flavobacteriaceae; genus Lutibacter; species Lutibacter sp. A64. The sequence goes on along the minus strand of NZ_CP092487.1, from coordinate 1,412,729 downwards.
TTTTAGCAACTTTTTCTGGTTTTGCAGGTTTTGGAGTAGCAATTCTATGCCTTTCTGTAGTTAAATTTCCAGTTTTTGTATCTACTAAAGCACCTTTTATTCCTGTACCTCCAATATCAATTCCTAAAACGATCATTTTCTATTTTTTGAACAATTTATTAAAAAAAATACAATGTAAAATTATTTTTTTCTTTTTAATTTAAAAATAAATAAGATTTTGTAGGTTAAATGCTTAATATAATGTGTTTTAAAATATAATTAAAAACATCTTGTAAAAGCATTATATAGAATGTTTCTAAAGTAAAAACACCTTAATTTTGTAATCATAAATTTGTGAAAAATGAATGTAATTTCTCAAAATACCCATTTAAAAGCATCTGAAAAATTTATTGGAAAAGTAATTTCGATTGAAAAAACAAAAGCCATAGTTCAATTAAAAATTACAGATGAAATGGTGGTTGATAATTTTGGACTTTCTCACGGGAGTTTTACTTTTGGTCTAGCAGATTATGCGGCAATGGTTTTAATTAATAAACCAAATGTAGTTTTAGGAAAAGCTGAAGTAAAATTTATAAAGCCAACAGTTTTAGGAAATATTTTAGAAGCTACAGCTGTGTATAAAGAACAAATAAATGAAGTAAAATCTGTAATTGAAGTTTCAGTTTTAAATGAAGATAATGTAAAGGTTTTTGAAGGTGAATTTGTTTGTTTTTCTTTAGAAAATCATGTTTTAAAAAAATAATAAAAATTATGTTTTATCTATTTGATTTTCAGAATTGTTAGATTTAAAATGCACATCCATTTGTGGAAATGGAATTTTAATGTTGTTTTCGGCAAATTTTCTATTAATAATTTTTCGTATTCCACTTTTAGTTCTCTCAATTCTAAAAACATTTTTACTAAAAAATAACAATTGAAGATCTAAAGATGAGTAGCCGAAATTAATTAATCTTGCTTCTATTAATTTTCTGTTAAAAACTTCTGGATGTTCAAATGCACTTTCTTCTAAAATTTTTAGAACCAAATCAACATCACTGCCATAAGCTACACGTACATCAATTTTAAATCTTGTTTTTTGAGATTGATGGCTCCAATTAATTACTTTACTTGTGGTTATTAAAGAATTAGGGATTATAATTGAAATATCATCTCTATCTAATGCTTTAGAAGTTCTTAAACCAATGCTTTCAATTTTTACAACTTCATTATCAACCTCTAAAACATCGTTTATTTTAATAGATCTTTCGGTAAGCAATATAAAACCAGAAACTATGTCGTTAAATGTTTGTTGCAATCCTAACCCAACACCAACTAGTAAAGCGGCAGATCCGGCTAATAATAAAGTGACTTTTATACCAAAATTTTCAAGTATAAAGCCAATAGCTGCCACATATAAAATGTATTTTATAATTTGATAAATAGCGTACGATGTTCCGGTATCTAGTGTAGTTATTGTATGTTTACGGAAAAGTGCTTTTTTTATAACCCATAAAAGGATTTTTATAATAAAAATAGTGAGTACTATAATTACCAATTTTGAGATTTTCACAGTAGTGTCTCCAATACTAAAAACTTCAAAATTTAATATGTTATTTAATGTATTCATTCTTTTATTATTAAAAATAAACGTTTAAAAAATTAATAAACTAAAGCCTTTCTTCAATCCATTGTTTAAAATCGAAAAAGTTATTAGGGGCAACACCATGTCCTACTTGATATTCTTGAAAGCTGTTTTTAATGTTTAAATGATTTAAAAAATCAGGAGCTTTATTTGCCCATTCTAAAGGAATTACTTGATCTACGCTTCCGTGAGAGATAAAGAAATCTAACTTGCTATAATCTTTATCTTCTATATTTGAAGGTAATAAATCTGGTATAATATAACCGCTTAAAGCAATTATTTTTTGAACTTTTTCAGGATAATTTAAAGCAACTGAATAGCTTAAAATTGTACCTTGACTAAAGCCTAGTAAAAATGTTTTTTCAGGTGAAATTTTATATTTATTTTGAACTTCATCAATAAACGTGGCAATTAATTCTCTGGCTTCTAGCGCTTCTGGTATGTCTGAAAATTTACCGGCATCTGCAGTAAAATTTATAGTGTACCAAGCATAGCTTCCAAAACCTAAATTTTGTGGTGCGCGAGCGCTAACAATTATTAAATCTTCAGGTAATTCAGTAGCAAATGAAAATAAATCTTCTTCATTACTGCCATAACCGTGTAAAAGTATTAAAAGCGAAGTTTTTTCTGTAACTGTATTTGGTTCTCTTGAGATATATTGTAGTGTTAATTTCTCCATAATGCTAAAATAAAAGTCGCGCTTTTTAAGGCGCGACTTTATAATATGTTATTCAATAAATATTAAATTCCTTTAAACCAGTCTTGAAATAAGTCTCCAACTAAAGGTACTTTTTTTTCTTCACCTTGTATTGCTCCAATAAATCCAATAATCCAAAGAACAAATAACGCAATACCTACTGCCCCTGAAGCCCATACACCAAGAAAACGGCCAATAACAAATCCATTTATTAGAGAAAAAATACTTAATCCGATCATTTGTCTAATATGGAAAGCTGCAAAAGTATTTTTTTTGCTATTATTCATAATAAAAGCAATTAAAGTACCTATCCAAGTAATGTAGCTAATAATTGCGGTTGTTTTTCCTTCGTTTACTGTTTGATTTTGCATTTCTTAATTTTTAAATTTTAGTTGTGTAAATATATTAAATTATAATAGTACTTTTTTGTTTGAAATTATACCATAAACTTTTCCATTCATATTTTTATTTAAAAATATGGAATTTTTAGAGATTGAACAAATGTTATTTACAGTGAATTTATACTTAAACTCTGGGTTAAAAAGTGTTAGGTTCGCAATTTCATTTTCGTTTATTGAAGATTTTTCAATTCCAAATCTGTTTTTTGGGTTCGTAGTTAAACAGGTAATTAAAGTTTCTAAAGGAATTACGTTGTTTAATGCTCCAAATAAACTTTCTAAACCTATAGTTCCATATTTGGCGCTACTGTATTCTACTTTTTTATGTTCAATATCAATAGGGTTGTGGTCACTGGTAATTATATCTATAACACCGTCTTTTACACCTTTTCTTAAAGCTTTTATATCGTTTAAGGTTCTTAAAGGCGGTAAAACTTTGGTATTTGAATCAAAGTTAACTAATTCATCGTCTGTTAAAACTAAATGATGTGCAGCCACACTACAGCTAACATTAAGTCCATTTTTTTTAGCCTCTTTAATAAGTTTTACAGATTTTGCAGTTGAAATTGTAGGAATATGTAATTTACCTCCTGTATATTCTAATAAATATAAATCGCGTGTAATTTGTAATTCTTCAGCTAAAGCGGGTGTGCCTTTTAAACCAAGTTTGGTGCTATTAATATGTTCATTTACCAAGCCATTTTGTGCAATAGAATTGTCTTGAGGAAAACTTAATACTAAGGCGTCAAAATTTTGGGCGTATTGTAAGGCAATTTTTAATAAATTGGCGTTTTCTATTGGTTTATTATAATCGCTAAAAGCTATAGCGCCAGAATTTTGCATATCAAATAATTCAGCAAGATCTTCACTTTTAGTTTTTTTTGTTAGGCTTCCAATAGGGTATAAGCTTGTAGCACTATTAGTTCCTTTGTTTTTTATGAATTCTATGGCAGATTTATTATCGGCAACTGGATAAGTGTTAGGGTTTACAGCAACAGCGGTAAAACCACTTTTAGCTGCTGTTTTTAAACCGTTCTCTATAGTTTCTCGTTCTTCAAATCCAGGCTCACCAAAACAAACACTAGTATCAAACCAACCTTGAGAAATATGTAAATTGTCTAATTTAATTTCTTTATAGTTTTTAGGATTGTCTAAAGAGTTTGAAATTTTTGAGATTTTTCCGTTTTCAATTAAAATATCTTGATTTTTATTATGAAACGGACTAGTTGGGTCAATAATAGTTGCAGATTTTATAAGTAAATTCATATTTTGAAATATTTTAATAGCAGCATTTCAATTAACAAAAATAGTACAGAAAAAGCTAAAAACCACTTAAAAAGCCAATTGATTTTTTGTTGATTGTTAATTTCATTAAACAGAGATGAAACTGAAGTAGAAATTTTTATATGTTTATTGCTATTTTTTAATGTATTTAAGTCGAGATAGTTTAAATCACTTTCAGCTCTATTATAGTTGAAAGCTATTGTTTTTATAGGTGTTTCTTTATTGTTGACTGTGTAAATACCACTTTTTAAAATGGTATTTTCTAAAGAGATGGTAACCTTATTTTGTAAAACTTGTTGCAGTGGAATAAATTCAGAATTGCCATCAGAAATTTTTAAAATAGCATCTTTTTTTAAGGAAGCTTTAATAGCAATATTTGTTTCGGGTGAAATGGTGTAATATAATTGAGAAAAATTAGCACTGTTTTTAGCAAAATTATAAAATGTTGGAACTACTAACGGTGATTGTACAAAGTCTGAAATTTCTTTATTTAAAGGTGAAGCTACCCAATAAAAATTACTATTTTTAGATGAAGTAGAGGTTATAAAAGGTTGATTGTTGTCAAATTTTAAGATACTGGTGCTATTTTTAAAATTATTTTTAAAATGTAAACTGGTTTTTGGATATTGAAAATTGTCTATTCTTTTTTCAAAAACATCTTTAATAATTGGATGCTTATAATTAATACTTGTAATCTTGTGTTCTTTAGAAATTGGCATTTGTATAGTGCCAATATTTAAATTTTGTAATAGTGAATTGTAAGATGTAATACTAGTTTTTTCTGAAGGAATTAAAACTAAATTTCCACCGTTAAAATAGAATTCTTTTAAACTTGTAATTAATGCAGTTGAAAATTCTTCGAGTTCATTTAAAATTATTAAATCTTGATTTTGAATTGTATTGTAATTTAAATTTTGAAGTGGAGTAGTAGTATAATTAAATTCGTTTTTAGTATAAATTTTTGATAAAAAATTAGATGATTTTCCAATAGCTAATACATTTATTTTTTCTGGTTTTGAAAGGGTGAAATAGAAGTCGTTATCGAATTCTAAATTAGTATCGGTTATTGAAATTTTACCATTAAAATCTGTGCCATTTGGAATGGTAAATTCTACATTAGCATTTTTAGAATTATTAAATTTAGCAGTTGCTTTTCCAATTAATTTTGAATTATTGAGTAATGATACTGGAACGTTTTCTGAATTGTTTTTAGTACTTTTAATAAGAACATTTAGTTTAATTTCAGAAGTGTTCTTACTGCTTATAAACAAACTATCTATAAAAATATTTAAAATAGATTTTGGTGTGACTTTTAAAAAATGAATTGACGAGTCTACATTTGTAATGTCATTTGTGTTTTCTAAATTAATGTTTTGAAAATCAGATATTAAAATATTTTTATTTAGAGTATTGCTTTTAGTGTCTATAGAACTTCTTAATTTTAATATTGCACTATATAAATTTAATTTATTAGGACTGTATTTTAGTTTTATTAGTTCATTTTTTAAATTTTCTGCGTCTAAGTTTACTAAATTTTTATCATTTGTAAAGATCGATAATTCTGTAGTTAAAAAATTGCTTTGTTCAATAATTTTTTGAATTGTACTTTTTAATATTTCACCATTTTCACCCTTAGCTTGCATGCTAAAAGAATTGTCTAAATAAATGTTGGTAGCAAATTTTTTATCAGAAGAAAAATCTGAAAAATATGGTTGAGCAAAAGCCAAAATTAAACAGGCAAAAGCGAGCATTCTTGTTAGTAGAATTAACAACTTTTTTATACGTGCACTTTTACGAGTTTGTTGCTCAATATTTTTTAAAAATTTTACGTTTGTAAAAGGTATTTTTACAAAGCGTTGCAACTGAAATAAATGTACTAATATAGGTATAATAAGCAATATTAGCGCGTATAAAATTTCAGGGTTTTTAAAATGCATTATTGATAAATATAAGTTTTAAAGTTAAAAAGTTTAAAGTTTTACGGTTGTCGAATTTAGTAATATTTTTATCAATATTTTCATTTAATCATAATGAAATCTGCATTTTGCAATCAAAATTTGGTCTTCTTCAAATTGATAAATCAACCTGTGTTCACTATCAATTCTCCTTGACCAAAATCCCGCGTATTTATGTTTTAATGGTTCAGGTTTTCCTATTCCATCAAAAGCGTTTCTTGCTATTTCTTTTAGAAGTTCATTTATTTTCTTTAATTTTTTTTTGTCAGTTTTTTGCCAAAATAAATAATCTTCCCAAGACTCGTCAACGAAAATAAATTTCATATTATTCTTGAATTAAATCTTTTTCGAAAGATACGTTGTTTTTTAGTTTGTCGATAGCAGTATCTAATCTTAATTCATTTTTTCGAGATGACAACTCGTGATTTGTAGCCATTAAAGAATTGTATTCTTTTAGGGACATTACTACTATTCCGGTATCTTTACCACGATTTATAATCAAGGTTTCAAAATTTTTAACTACGTTGTCTAAATAAGTTTTAATATCCTTTCTAAAGTCCGATACAGTTGTAATTTGCATAACAGTGTGTTTTATTTGTACAAATATATGTACAAAATTTAATTTAAACAATTTCTTGTATTGTTAGTGGTGAGTTTTTATAAGATTGATTTGATTAGAAAATTGGAAATATTTAAGTAAAAATTATGAAACCATGATTTTCAGTTTAATCTTCAAAATAATTTTTTAAAATCCCTAAAGCATAATAACTTGCAATAGAATTTGCAAATCTTGAAAAATCAATAGTTGCATTGTCGTTTGCTTTGTCTGATATTATTCTAATTATTGAAAATGGGATATTGTATTCGTAACAAATTTGAGCAACTGCGGCGCCTTCCATTTCAACACAAATAGCTGTAGGTAATGCGTTGTTTAATTTCCTAATTTTTTTTAAACTTTTAATAAATTTATCGCCACTAGCAATATCTCCAAAAACAATTTTAGGCGTTGTTATATCAAAAACTAAAGCTTCTTTTTTATCTATGTAAGAGCTATAACTTTTTATAAAATTAGTAGTTGCTTCTATAAGTTTTGTAGCATTTTTGGTTTCTAGAAATTCTTTTTTTAAGATTGGGATTTCAAATTTTTTGAAGAACGGACTCGCATTTAAATCGTGTTGAAATAAATTTTTTCCAATTACAATATCTCCAATATTTAAATCTTTTTTAATTGATCCTGCAACACCTGTAAAGATTATCTCATCAACATTAAAATCGTTTATAAGTTGTGTAGTTGTGGCTGCTGAAGCTACTTTTCCCCAACGAGAAAAAACCAAAACAACTTTTTTATCAAATAAAGTTCCTGAATAATAAGTACGCATCCCTTTTTCAGAGCTTTGTACATTTTTAAGTTCATTTAACAAAGCTTGAATTTCTTCTTGCATTGCACTTATAATTCCAATCATTTAAAATATTTTAGTTGATAATTTTTCCGTCTTTCATTTCTAATTTTCTGTCTGCCATTTCAGCCAATTCTTGATTGTGGGTAACAATTACAAATGTTTGATTGAATTTTTTACGAAGTTCAAAAAATAATTCATGTAAATTTTTTGCAGATTCAGAATCTAAATTACCACTTGGTTCATCGGCAAAAATAACGTCAGGATCGTTTACTAAAGCTCTAGCTACCGCAACACGTTGTTGTTCACCACCAGATAATTCGTTTGGTTTGTGTTGTATTCTATCTGATAATCCCAGAAATTTTAGTAACTCTTTAGCTTTTGTTTCAGCTTCTTTTTTAGACTTATTTGCAATAAATGCTGGGATACATACATTCTCAAGTGCTGTAAATTCTGGAAGCAATTGATGAAATTGAAAAATAAACCCAATGTGCTGGTTTCTAAAATTAGAAAGCGATTTATCTTTTAATTTTAATAAATCTATATTGTTAATTTTAAGTGCTGTATCTGTATTTACAGTGGTTTTGTCTAGAGTGCCTAAAATTTGAAGCAATGTTGTTTTTCCGGCTCCAGAAGGGCCTACTATGGCAACAACTTCTCCTTTTTTTATAGTTAAATCAACGCCTTTTAAAACTTCTAATTCTCCGTAAAACTTATGTATGTTATGTGCTTGTATCATGGTGTAAAATAGTTGCGTGAAAATACATAATTAATTTAGAATTACAACCAAGTTTTTAGATTGTTGTAGTCTAAATAGTAAATTAGTTTTAGCGAAATATTGTGTTGTTTAGGTTGTTCAAATAAATTTGTAAGGTTTTTGTTGAAATCTAAATCGGACATATTATCTTCATTAAAAATAGCATTTCGGTATAGTGCAACAAGTTGACTTCCTGGTGCAAATTGCCATGAATAGCTGAAATCTAAATTCCAAGTATTAAAGTTTATATCGTGGTTTTTATAATAAGAATTTGGTGAAAGTGTACCATTTTCATTTAAACTATAGTATTGAGTATCGTATTCAATTGGCGACCAATAATGTCTAAATGTTAGTGATAAGCCAGATTTCACACTAAAATTATACCTTCCAGAAATTGAATTTGTAATATTTTTACTATCTCTGTTCCCAAAAATAATGGTGCCATCTTCTAATTTATTTACCCAGCCTTTGCTACTGTTTCCTTTTCCAATATTAAAACCATAAATCATATTAAATTTATCGTTAAAACGGTATCTAGGTTCAATTTCTAATTCAATATAATCTCTTGGTTGTCCTATTTTATGACTATAAAATAACCTAGATTCTATGGCGAATTTTTTACTAAAATCTGTTGAAATCCAAGCGTTATAATTTATTTCAGGATCGTCTTTGTAATATCTTCCTTCAACTCTAGGTTCGTAAAAATCGTAATTATTGCCAATAATGCTATTAATATTTCCTCCGAAAGAAAATTGTTTAATAGTTGTGCCACTAAAACTTAAGCCTACTTCATTGTCCATATATGCGCCATCAATTTTTCGATAGTTTAAATTTGCCCAACTGCTAATAGTGTAATTTGTAAAGAGCTTTGTTGGTTCAAAAATTTGATAGGAAATGCTGCTGTATATTTTTTGATAATTATTAGTATTTTGAAAACCTAAATCGTTTATATTAAATTTTTCATCTACCATTCTATAACCAATTTCATATTGAATTTTACCAGCAAATTTACCAACACTAGTATCAAAATAATAGCCATTTGTGTTAGTTCCAGATTCTCTTATATTACTGGTTTTAAAGCTTCCGTCAATAAAATGTGTGTTTTTTTTATTAACCAAGGTGTAAAGTAATCCAGTAGCATTTGCATCTCTTGCGCTTCCATTTCTTAAAACATTGGTATTTATAAGAGATATAGATGAATTTTTATTGAATTGTTGATCTAATATTAAAACATTGTAATTTGCTAAAGGTTCAGTAATAACTTTTCTAATCTCATCAGTTGTTAAGTCTTTAATTTTAGCTTCCGTTTTTTCTGTTACAGCATTAAAAAAACCTATTCCAAGTCCGCCTTTTGTTCTTCCAGAAACCTTTAAAGCATTTAGCATATTCACTTTATTAGGATTGTGAATAAGGGTTTCGTTTTCAGATAAAGTTTCATTATTTACATAATTTATAGGGGTGTTTCCAATTCTTCTAGAATAAAATAAATCTCCTTTTGAAAAGAGTTCAGTTCCTTCAGTAAAAAAAGGACGTTGTTCTTGATATTGTTCTTCAAAAGGACCTAAGTTTAGTACTAAATCATCAAAAGCTGTTTGTCCAAAATCTGGAATTAAAGTGGCGTCTAATGTAAAACTTTCGTTAATTCCGTATTTTAAATCTAAGCCAATATTGCTTTCAAAATCATCTTCTCCATTGTAAGAATTATAGGCTGTTGATGCATATGGGGAAAAGTTTAATCTGGTTGAAGGTTTAATATTTTTAATTCCACTTAAAGTTCCAGAATATTGTTGAATTACACCTTTGGTTCTATCAATATAATTCCAAGTGTATTGGTGTCTGTTAGATCTAAAATGTCTGTGAAAATTTAACCCCCAAGTTTGTACTTCTGAATTTGAAAAACGCAGTGCTGCGTAAGGAATTTTAACTTCAATAATCCAGCCGTCATTTACAATTTTCACTTTACTATCCCAAACAGCACTCCAGCTAAAATCCTCGTCGTTTGGAGTTGCTTTTGCATCGGCTTGATTTCCTGTTGCCTGTATAAAAAATTCAGTGTCGTTTTGAGAGTCGTTATTAGGGTTTATTATAATTCCAAACCAATCTGCAGAACCAAAATTATCTCTGTTTGCAAATTCTTTCGGTATTTCTGAAGGGTTTTCATCGTATAAATAAGCAGCAAAATAAATAGCTTCATCGTCATAAACAACACGAACTTCAGTTCTATTTTTTTTAGTTTCAAGTGTGCCTGATGCAGGTTTAAACATTACAAAGTCTTTTGCTATATCTGTATTAAGCCAAGCTTTATCATTTAAAATACCATCAATTTTAGGAGGTGTGTTGACTCGTTTTGTTACTAAGTTTTTTTTAGTTTCTTGAGCTGTAATAAAAGTAAAACTTAAAAATGTAATTATAATTAACACCTTATTCATAAAATAGCACATTCAATAATTTAATAGATGCTAAAATATAAACAATTTATTAGACAGTCTTAAATAAAGTAAAACATTTTTATATTTAAAAATTAGAAATAAATATTCTAACTATTAAATTAATATACCCAATATAAGATAGAATAAAAAGTAAAGCAATAGGAGCGCTTATAATGCTTAAAGGGATTAAAATAATGGATTTTAAAATTGAATTATTCATAACCTTAAATTTTATACTTAAATGTAGTGAGTAATTCACATTTTTACTACTATTTTATGTAATTGAATGCTATCAGTTTTAAAGTAATATCAAATATTTTTTAATGTATTTTTTTATTTTAAAAATGTATAATTCGTTTATTAAATGTTTTAAAGACAGTTTGAAAATTAATTTGTTACAATCTTTTTTTTGTTGAAACTAAAAAATAAGTTTTGATTTATTACATTTGTTAATATTAAAAAAAATAAATACTATTTCTAATGAATTTACACGAATATCAAGGAAAAGAATTACTAAATAGTTTTGGCGTTAGAATTCAAAGAGGGATTGTTGCCGATAATCATAAAAAAGCAGTTGACGCAGCAAAGCAGTTAGCAGCTGAAACAGGTACTGGATGGTGGGTTGTAAAAGCTCAAATTCACGCAGGTGGACGCGGAAAAGGAGGTGGAGTAAAACTTGCCAAAAGTTTAGCTGATGTAGAAAGTATTTCTGAAGAGATAATTGGAATGATGCTTAAAACTCCTCAAACTTCTGCTGAAGGAAAAAAAGTAAATCAAGTTTTAATAGCTGAAGATGTATATTATCCTGGTGAGAATGAGCCAGAAGAATATTATATGTCGGTATTATTAAACAGAAGTACAGGTAGAAATATGATAATGTACTCTACCGAAGGAGGAATGGATATTGAAGCGGTTGCTGAAAAAACACCTCATTTAATTTTTACAGAAGATATAGACCCTTTATTAGGTTTATTACCTTTTCAAGCACGTAAAATTGCTTTTAATTTAGGCTTATCTGGTGGTGCATTAAAAGAAATGGTTAAGTTTGTTACTTCATTATATACTGCTTTTGTAAAATCAGATTCTTCATTATTTGAAATTAATCCTGTTTTAAAAACTTCAGACGATAAAATTTTAGCAGTAGATTCTAAAGTAACTTTAGATGATAATGCTTTGTTCCGTCATAAAGATTTAGCTGAGTTAAGAGATTTACGCGAAGAAAACGAAATTGAAGTTGAAGCAAATGCTGCTGGTTTAAATTATGTTGATTTAGACGGAAATGTTGGTTGTATGGTAAATGGTGCTGGTTTAGCTATGAGTACTATGGATTTAATTAAACAATCTGGTGGAGAGCCTGCTAACTTTTTAGATGTTGGTGGTACTGCAGATGCAAAACGTGTTGAAACAGCTTTTAGAATTATTTTAAAAGATCCAAATGTAAAAGCAATTTTAGTAAATATTTTTGGTGGAATTGTACGTTGCGATAGAGTAGCCCAAGGTGTTATTGATGCTTATAAAAATATGGGAGATGCTATTAAAGTTCCTATTATTGTTAGATTGCAAGGTACAAATGCAATTGAAGCAAAACAGTTAATTGATGATAGTGGTTTAGATGTAATTTCGGCTACAGAGTTTCAAGAAGCTGCAGATAAAGTACAAGAAGTTTTAGCTTAACTAAAAAAAGTAAGCAACATAAATAGATTAAAAAAAACCGACAATTGTCGGTTTTTTTTGTTTTATATGATTTTTCTACTTTAATTTAAAAACAACGTAAACTCAGAAATAACACCTTTATGGTCCGTTGGCCAAATAGCTAAGGGTTCTAAAAAAACATCTTCAGTTTGTTCTAAAACACGTTTGTTTTTTGAAATATCACCTTTTGGTCCAAAAACTTTAGAAGTATTTAGTTGAATTCTTGTATCTGGATAGTAGTAAATAAAATCAATTCTATCTCTATCATCGGCATCTGGACTCCAAGCTAATTTTTCAATATTAATAGCAGGATTATTTGCTGGATATGTAAAACCAGGATGTGTAACTGGGTTTGGAAATACGTTTCTATACGTATCTATAAATCCATTTTTTTCTACTTCTTTTGATACATTCCAAGGCATTACAACACCGTTGTGGTCGTATAAATCTTTAGTTGCTGTTGTCCAATCTAAATGAGAAGGTTCGTTATTATCACCGCCATAAATTACAATTCTACCTTTTTTAATTTCATTTTAGCATCTTTTATAAAGTTTTTTATGGCATCATCTCTTTTAGATTGTAAGTTTTCTTTTTCAATTTCTTCAATATTTGTTATTGGTGCTTCTAGTTTTTTCCAAGTGGTGCCATGGTAGCCTCGAGGTAAGTATAATGCGCAATTTAAATAATCTAAATGTCCGCTGTAAAATGCTATTTCTGTTCCATGAATATCAATAATAGCTTTTGTTATAGAACCGTGGTCGTTTTTTAATGGAAAAACAGCTGTTTGTTCTGTAATTGGATATTTAGAAAGTATGCCAGAATCTTCACTTTTTTCTGAATAAAAGGTGTATCCTTTTTCTTTTAAGGAAGCAACAAGGCGTTCATTTAAATTAGTGTTGTTGTAATTTCTAACTTCACTTAATGCAATTAAATCTGCATTAGAATTAATAATTTCATCAATAACTGCATTGTAGCCATTTTCTATTACGGTTCCTTCTTGCCAAATATTAAATTGTAAAACTGTGAGTGGTTGTTGTTTTGGAGCGCAACTTAGTATTGTTAAATAGTAAATTAAAGCGAAAGTTAATTTTATTGTTTTCATTGAAATTTAAGTATAAAAAAATGCCTAAAAGGTAATTGAAATCATCATTCTAAAGCAAGTTTAGTTTGACTGATTTTTTACTCTTTAGGCAGTTTTAAATAAACGTATAATTTTTTAAATATCTTCAAAGTTTAAGTCAGTAAAACTTTCTGTACTTGAAGTTTCTCCACTTAATTCTGATGGTTTTTTAAAGTCTTTTTGGTGGCGTTCAGAAATAACTTCTTCACCTTTTTCATTTAAAATGTAATCAGTAGCGGTTTTTAACATTTCGTTAAATTCAGCAAAATCTTCTTTGTATAGATAAATTTTGTGTTTTTTGTAATGGAAAGATCCATCTTCGTGTGTAAATTTTTTACTCTCTGTAACAGTTAGGTAATAATCTTCGGCCTTTGTAGCTCTTACGTCAAAAAAGTAAGTTCTTCTTCCTGCTCTAAGAACTTGGGAGAATATCTCTTCTTGTTCTAAATGTTCTTTGTCACTCATAATTAACTTTCTATTTTATTAATCTTTTTTTAGATTTCTACACAAATCTAAAAAATAAATTTACTTAAAACGTAATTTTTATAATTCTTTTTCTAAAAGTTGTTGTTCGTATAACTCTTTATAATATCCCTTTTTATTAACAAGTTGGTTATGTGTGCCTTGTTGTATAATTGAGCCATTTTCAACTACTATAATTGTATCAGCATTTTTAAGTGATGATATTCTATGACTTACAATTAAAGTAGTAATATTTTTACTTACGTTATAGAGGTTATTAAGTATGGTTTCTTCTGTTTCTGTATCTACGGCAGATAAGCAATCGTCTAAAATTAAAATTTTAGGTTTTTTAATAAGTGCTCTAGCAATAGATACACGTTGTTTTTGCCCACCAGATAGGGTAACGCCTCTTTCACCAACATAAGTATTGTAACCATCGTTAAAATCTACAATATTATGATGAATGTATGCGTCTTTTGCGGCTTGTTCAATTTTAGCATCTGAAGCATTATTATCTCCAAATTTTATATTGTTTTTAATAGTATCTGAAAACAGAAAAGCTTCTTGAGGCACAAAACCTATATTTTGTCTTAGATCATTTAAATTTAAATCTTTTATGTTTTTACCATCAATTAAAACAGTACCAGCATCGGTATCATACAATCTAGCAATTAAATTTAAGATGGTAGACTTTCCAGAGCCTGTATTTCCTAGAATAGCTAATGTTTCTCCTTGTTTTAGTTTGAAGCTTAGGTTTTTTAAAGCGGTTATATTTGTGTCGTCATAGGTAAAAGTAACATCTTTAAACTCAATAGTACCATTAATTTTTGATGAAGTTTTAGCTATGTTTTTAATTTCAGGTTCGTGCTTTAAAAACTCATTAATACGTTCTTGAGAAGCTTCAGCTTGTTGTATAATAGAAGTAACCCAACCAACAACGGCAACAGGCCAAGTTAACATATTTACATACATAATAAATTCGGCAATAACACCAATTGTAATTTCACCGGCAAGATATCTTAAACCACCAATATAAATAACTAAAATATTACTTAATCCTATTAAAAATATCATTGTAGGAAAAAATAATGCTTGTGCTTTAAATAAATTGATGTTTTTTTCTTTTGCGGTTGAAGCAAGGTTATCAAATTCGTTAATAGCATTTTGTTCAATACCATACGATTTTAAAATACTAATTCCAGAAAATGTTTCTTGCGCATTCGCTGTTAATTTCGATAAATATTGTTGAACAATTGTACTTCTTTTATTAATAACTCTACTTAATAGATAAATAGAAACAGATAAAACAGGCAGTGGAAGTATGGTATAAATAGTTAAAGTAGCGTCTATATTATACATTTTTACAATGGCCACAATAAAAAGAACTAACATGTTCATAGTGTACATTATTGCCGGGCCAAAATACATTCTAACTTTGCTTACATCTTCACTAATCCTATTCATTAAATCTCCAGTTTTATTTTTTTTATAAAAATTTAGAGATAAGCGTTGATATTGCTGATAAATTTCATTTTTTAGGTCGAATTCAATTAACCTAGAAGTTACAATTATGGTTTGACGCATTATAAATGTAAAAAAACCAGAAAGTAATGCAGCACCAATAATTAGTAGAATATTATGAAATAAATCTGTTTTTACAATTTCTAAATCAGTAATAATGCCGTTTTTGTAATCTTGTGAAGCATCTAAAGATTGGCTGATTAACTGAGGAATTTGAAGTGCTAAATATTTAGAACAAAAGGTGATAAATAAACCAACAAGCAGGCGATATTTATATTTTAAGAAGTATTTATTTAAATATTTTAAGGCTTTCATAAAAGAAAAAAGAGCTATTCAATTTTAAGGCACGAATATACATGAATATAAATTTACAGCCGATTTTTTATGATAGATTTAACTTTGAATAAAAAATCAAAAACAAATTATATTTCTAAAAAATAATAGTATTTTTGCGCTTCAGAAACAATAAATGTTTAAAGTTCTTTAAATGATAAATAGAAGACATATTAGAGTAAAAGTGATGCAATCGGTTTACGCGATGCTTCAATCTAAAAGTGATGTCCTTGATAAGGAAGAAAAATTTCTATACAATAGTATAGATAAAATGTTAGATCTATACGTACTAATATTGCGGTTATTTGTAGAAGTTAAAAATTTAGAGAAGAATAATATTAAAATTTCTCAAAAAAAATTTTTAGCAACTTCAGAAGAGTTAAATCCAAATACAAAATTTATTAACAATCAGGTTTTTAAGTTGTTAGAAGAAAGTGTTTCTTTAAATAACTACTTAGAAGATAATAATTTAAATTATTGGATTTTAGATAGCGAATATGTCAATAATATTTGGAAAGTAACTAAAGAAAGCACAATTTATAAAGAGTATATAGCTTCTGAAAAGGACTCATTTCAAGCAGATAAAGAATTTGTAGCTGCATTATTTAAAGAAATTATTGCGCCAGATGAAAAATTAGCAGATTATTTTGAAGATAAAAATATCAGCTGGGTAGATGATATTCCTTTTGTAAATACTTGGGTATTAAAATCTATTAATCAGTTAAAAGAAAATAAGCCTTTTAAATTAGGTGCTTTATATAAAGATGAAGACGACAAAAAATTTGTTGTTGAATTGTTTAGAAAAGTAATTTTAAATCATACTGAATTTCAAAAAGAAGTAGACGATAAAACTCCAAATTGGGATGCCGAAAGAATTGCCGAAATTGATATGATTTTAATTAAAATGGCAATTTGCGAGTTTTTAAAATTCCCGTCAATTCCATCAAGAGTAACAATTAATGAATATATTGAAATTTCTAAAGATTACTCTACAACCAAAAGTAGTTACTTTATAAATGGTGTGTTAGATAAAATTTTAAAAGAATTTATAGCTACAAAAAGATTAAATAAAATAGGAAGAGGTTTATTATAAATTTATATTTTTACAAAAATTTAAACAAATTATGAAAAATTTTAGATTATTATTCGTTTTAGTATTAAGTGTGGCATTTGTTTCTTGTAAAGAAAATGCAACTTCAAAAATTAATACTTCAAACTTAGAAAAAGCTAAAGAAAGAGATGAAATTTTAAGTTTAGGTGCTCCTGTTGTAGAATTTGATACTACAGAATACGATTTTGGAGAACTAACAGAAGGGGAATTAGCAGAAGGTGTTTTTAAAATTACAAATAAAGGTAAAGTAGATTTAATTATTACAAGTGCAAAAGCAACTTGTGGATGTACAGTGCCAGAATGGCCAAAAGATCCTATTGCTCCAGGTGCATCTGCAGATTTAAAATTTACATTTAATTCTAGAGGAAGAGTTGGTAAACAATCTAAGTCTATTACACTACAAACAAATTCTGAAAAAGTTACAGAAGTAATTAGAATTAAAGGAACTGTAGTTAAAAAAAGTTAAAAACTAAAACAATATAAATATATGTATTCAACAATTTTATTACAAACAGACGCAAGTTCACTAACTGGTATGTTACCTTTTTTATTGATGTTTGTAGTGATCTATCTATTTATGATTAGACCACAAATGAAAAAAGCTAAAAATGAGAAAAAATTTCAATCAGAACTAGCAAAAGGAACTAAAGTTATTACTACAAGTGGTATTCACGGAAAAATAATGGATATTGTTGATAGCGATAATACTGTTATTCTTGAAACAAGTGCTGGGAAAATTAAATTTGAACGTTCAGCAA
This sequence comes from Lutibacter sp. A64, assembly GCF_022429565.1. Classification (NCBI taxonomy): domain Bacteria; kingdom Pseudomonadati; phylum Bacteroidota; class Flavobacteriia; order Flavobacteriales; family Flavobacteriaceae; genus Lutibacter; species Lutibacter sp. A64. The sequence continues at coordinate 1,395,194 of NZ_CP092487.1, read as the reverse complement.
TTTCAATGGAATTAAGTAAAAAATATTCAGCTCCAGTAACAAAAAAATAAGTTACAGTATAAAAGAATTTAAGAAGCTGTTTAAAAAGTTTAGAAATTAGTCATTCTGAATTTATGTCAGAATTCAATCATATTGAAAATCTAATCAGTATGAGAACCTAAAGTAAGTTAGCCTATAGCAGGCAATTTAGGTTGATGAAAATTTCACTTTTTAAACAGCTTCTTTTTTTGTACATTTAATATTTATTTAAAAGAATGAAAGTAGTTGTAAAAAAATCGGATTTAACACTTCAAAATAATCGTAAAACAAAAATATTTATTTTTTTTTTAGTACTTACATCTATTATTTGGTTGTTGATAGAATTATCTAAAACATATACAAGTTCTGCTGTTTTTAAAATTGAATATAAAAACTTATCTAGTGATAAATTAGTACAAGTTAAACCCATTTCTAAAGTTGAAGTAGCAATAAAAGGAACTGGTTTTAGTTTATTAAAACGTAAAATTAAACCGCAAGAAATTACCTTTAACTTAAATAATTTATCAAAAAAAGGATCAAATTATTTTATCTTACCTAATACTCAACTTTCAAACTTAAATGCACAACTTGCTGGTGAATCTGAAATAATACAAGTTTTAAAAGATACTATTTTTATTGAAATAGGAACCAATAAAACTAAAAAAGTACCAATAATACCAAAAACGAAAATTCAATTTAAACTAGGTTATAATTTTATAGAAAAATTACAAGTAATACCCGATTCTATAGTAATTTCGGGTCCAGATAAATACATAGATTCTATTAAAGAAATTAGTACAACCCGTTTGGAGTTAGAAGATGTATATGAAAATATAGATACCGAATTAAACTTAATAATTCCTAAAAATACTAAAAATGTGGTACTTTCAGCAAATAAGGTTAAATTAACAGGGGCAATAGATAAATTTACAGAAGGAAGTTTTAAAATTTCTGTAATTATAATTAATCAGCCAGAAGATGTTAATATGAACCCTTTTCCTAAACAAATAGAGGTAGTGTTTCAAGCAGGTTTATCAAATTTTAATAAAATTAATGAAAATAGTTTTTTAATAGTATTTGATTATAAGCAATATGAAAACGATACAACAACACAATTTTTAACTCCAATAATTAAACAAAAAAGCGAGTATATTTCTTCATTAAAAATTAACCCACCACATATAGAGTTTTTATTACAAAAATAACGAGGTGTATGAAAATAATAGGTTTAACAGGCGGCATTGGAAGTGGTAAAACAACTGTTTTAGAATTGTTTAAAGAGTTGCGCTGTGCAACTTATGTTGCTGACATTGAAGCTAAGAAATTAATGAGCAGTAACGCTAAATTAATAAGTAATATAAAACAACTGTTAGGAGATGAAGCTTATATAAATGGAGATTTAAATAGAAATTATATTGCTAAAATTGTTTTCAATAATAAAGAAAAGTTAACTGCTTTAAATGCACTTGTGCATCCTGCAGTACGAGAAGATTTTAAGAATTTTGTTAAAAAATCAAAATCGGAAATTATAATTTACGAAGCTGCTATTCTATTTGAAAGTGGTAGTGACACATTATGCAATTATATAATTACAGTGGTAACAGATATTAACGAAAGAATAGACCGAATAATAAAAAGAGACAGTGTAACAAAACAACAAGTTTTAGAAAGAATGCAACATCAATTAAATGATGAAGATAAAATTGAAAAAGCCGATTTTGTAATTAATAATTCTAATTTTTTTAATACAAAAACTCAAGTTAATACTATTTATAAAATTTTATTGAAGCTTTCTTGAAAATAAGAAATTTCTTAATAAAGTGTTAAAAAATTATTATTATAGTTAACTAAAGTTAAATTAAAACGTTATTTGTGTTAAATGTTTAATTTTGAATAATGAGAAAAAGAGTATTTGTACTTATCATAGTATTAATGAGCATTGCCTTAATTGGTATTATCTCAGTTCAAGTATTTTGGATTAAAAATACCGTGCAAATTACCGAACAACAATTTACTTCTAATGTGCGTTTTGCCTTAGCAAAAGTATCAGAAGACATTAAAGAACATGAATTTAACGAGTTTTACATAGATATTACAGAACGTTTTAAAGACGAAGGAAGAAAACTTAAATATTCAGATGTTAAAAATTATATTTATGAGAAATTAGATACTGTAAATAATGAGCGTTTTACATTTTCACAAAGTATAATTGAAGAAAATTATAAAGTGCCATCAGAATTCTTTGAAAATGATTCTATAGATTTTAAAGAAATTTTTAGCAGAGAAGAAATTGTAATTGTAAAAGATCAAAATTTTGACAATCAGGGCGATAATGTAAGTTCACCAGAAGAGCGTTATGTTAAAATTGGTAGATTTGATGGAGCAGAAAAATCGCAGTTAGAACGTATTTTTGATGTTTCACGTAGCAAATTACCGGTGCATAAAAGAGTTAGTAATAGAGAAATTACCTATCGTTTAGATAGAGAATTAAAAAGTAAAGGAATTGATACAGATTTTAAATACGGAATTTATAGCAATGGACTTGCAACTCAAGTAAAATCTGGCTATTTTAGAAAAGAAGCAGGTAAAAGTTATATGGTACCCATGTTTGCTGATGCTGATGGAAATAGTAATTTTCAACTATTTGTAACTTTTCCAGAAAAAAAAGATTTTATAATTTCATCTATATTTAAAATTTTAGTTTTATCAGCTTTTTTTATTCTTATTATTATTTTGGCTTTTGTTACAGCTTTATACCAATTGGTAAAGCAAAAACAAATTTCAGAAATTAAGACAGATTTTATTAATAATATGACACACGAGTTTAAAACACCTATTGCCACTATAAATTTAGCTTTAGATGCCATTAGAAACCCGAAAATAATTTCTGATGAAGACAAAGTAAGACGCTATGTTAAAATGATTAGAGATGAGAATAAAAGAATGCATGCGCAAGTAGAAAACGTGCTAAGAATCTCTAAATTAGAAAAAAATCAACTAGATGTAAGTAAGGAAGCAGTTGATATGCACGACATAATAGAGGAGGCAATAACGCACGTAGAATTAATGATAAAAGATAAAGGAGGTTATGTAAAAACAGATTTAAGAGCACATTCAACAGAGATTTTAGGGAATCAATTCCATTTAACAAGTATTATTGTAAATATGTTTGATAATGCTATAAAATATTCTGAAAATGCTCCCAAAATAGATATATCAACAGAAAATACTGCGAAAAACTTAATTATTAAAATTAAAGATCAAGGTATTGGAATGAATAAAAACGTTCAAAAACATATATTTAAAAAGTTTTATAGAGAAGAAACAGGAAACATTCACAATGTAAAAGGACACGGTTTAGGACTTTCATATGTGAAAAAAATAGTAGAAATTCATCAAGGAGATATTTTTGTAGAAAGTGAAAAAGGTGTTGGAAGTACTTTTACAATGAAATTGCCTTTGATTTAAATTAAAAACAATATGGAGAATAACAAAATTTTATTAGTAGAAGATGATCCTAATTTTGGAACAGTTTTAAAAGATTATTTATTATTGAATGATTATAATGTAACCCTTGCTAAAGATGGTTTAGAAGGTTTAATTATGTTTAAAAATGATGAGTATGATTTATGTATCTTAGATGTAATGATGCCTAGAAAAGATGGGTTTTCGCTAGCAAAAGATATTAGAGCAACAAATTCTGAAGTGCCAATTATATTCTTAACTGCTAAAACAATGAAAGAAGATGTTTTAAAAGGTTATCAAGCTGGTGCAGATGATTATTTAAATAAACCATTCGATTCTGAAGTGTTATTGTATAAAATTAAAGCAATAATGCAACGTAAAGAAACCGAACAAAATACAGAAGAAGAGGTTTTCGAATTTAAAATTGGCGGATTTGAATTCAATTCAAAATTACGTCATTTATCTTTTAAAGGTGAAGAACCTCAAAAATTGTCGCCTAAAGAAAGTAAATTATTAAAAATGTTGGCTGTTCATAAAAATGATTTAATGCCAAGAGAATTAGCATTAACCAAAATTTGGAGAGACGATAATTATTTTACCTCAAGAAGTATGGATGTTTATATTGCTAAATTACGTAAGTATTTAAAAGGAGACGAAAATGTTGAAATTTTAAATATTCACGGAGAAGGTTTTAGATTAATAGACAAATCATAGTAATTTATTTTACTATTAATAATTTTGTACCATATCACATTAAAAAGGTCGCTTAAAAGAATAAAAATTGTTTTTTAATTTAAGGCTAATATTTTTATACTTTTAAGTAGCCTCTTTTTATAATTTCTTACATTTACAAATAAAATTAGTTGAAATGGCTGAGTTGATTAGAATTTATAGTGAAAATCCAAATGAACGTGAACTAGATAAAGTTGTAAACGTTTTAAAAAATGGTGGTTTAATTATTTATCCAACCGATACTGTTTACGGTTTAGGGTGCGATATTACCAATAAGAAAGCTATGGAAAAAGTAGCTAAAATTAAAGGTGTAAAATTAGAAAAAGCTAACTTCTCTTTTATCTGTTACGATCTAAGTAACTTATCAGATTATGTGAAACAGATTGATACACAGACTTATAAAATTTTAAAAAGATATTTACCAGGACCTTATACATTTGTATTACCAAGTAATAACGGACTTCCAAAAGCTTTTAAAAATAGAAAAACAATAGGAATTCGTATTCCAGATAATAGTATTATAAGAGCATTGGTTAAAAAATTGGGAAATCCAATAGTTTCTACTTCTATTTACGATGAAGATGATTTGTTAGAATATACAACAGATCCTGAATTAATTTATGAAAAATGGAAAGATAAAGTAGATATGGTAATTGATGGTGGTTATGGAGATAATCAAGCTTCTACAGTTATCGATTTATCAAATGATGAAATAGAAATTATTAGAGAAGGAAAAGGTAGTATTGAAGATTTTAATTAGTTTTGTCAACTTATTAATTACAAAGTAGCCCCATTAGCTTTTAATTGATTTACTATATTATTAGCGCTTGTTTGTAACGAGTGTAATTAAATTACAAGGAATCATCTATTTTCTAGGTTGTTATATTTTTTCTTACCTAAAATAAAATGTTGCCAAACAATACTTTTAGTGGTAAAATAATTACTTCTTTTTTTATGAGTACCTCTTTTTTTATACATTTTAGAAAGTAATGCATAAAAACTAAAATGTGCTTTAATAATGGCTAAGGTGTGCATTGGACGCATTTCTGTTAAAAATTTTACACCTGCAATACCATCAAGAATTAAGCGCATAAAAATAATACCAAATAGTTGTTTTTTTGGCACATTTTTAACCAATGTAAACAAGCTGTTTCTAAAATTTAAAAACGATTTTCTAGGACTTTCTTCTTTTAAAGTAGCACCTCCAACGTGGTAAACGGTAGAAGTACCAACGTATTTAATACTATAATCTAAGTTTTTTGCTCTCCAACATAAATCTATTTCTTCTTGATGTGCAAAGTAATCCTCATCAAAACCGTTTAATTCTTTAAACACACTAGATTTAATAAAAAAGCAAGCTCCAGAAGCCCAAAATATTTCACAAGTATCATTAAATTGATTGTTGTCTTTTTCTAATTCCGAAAAAATACGACCTCTGCAAAAAGGATATCCATATTTATCTATAAAACCACCACCAGCACCGGCATATTCAAAGAGAACTTTGTTTTTATAATCTAAAATTTTTGGTTGAATAATTGCCGTTTCAGGGGCTGTATTAAAAGTTGAAATTATTGGATTTAACCAGTTTTCTGTTACCTCAATATCAGAATTTATTAAACCATAAATATCAGCTTCAATATGTTGTAAAGCATCGTTATAGCCTTTAGCATAACCTCCATTTTTTTTGTTTTCTACAATTTTTATGGTAGGAAACGTTTTTTTTACAAAAGCAATGCTTGTATCTGTAGAAGCGTTATCAGCAACATAGATTTCAACATTTTTTGCTGTGTTGTATTTAATAATTGAAGGTAAAAATTTTTCCAACAATTGTTGTCCGTTCCAGTTTAATATTACAATGGCTATTTTCACAAATGCAAACTTAAGCTAAAGTTTTAAAGTTAAGAAGTTATACAGTTATAAAGTTTTGTTAGTATTATTTTTTAAAAGAAGGAATGGTTTTTAAAAAATCATAACATTCATTTTCAAAATTCATTTTACAGTAAAAATGTTCTAAACCATTGGTTATAATTAAATAATTTGCTTTTAATTTTAAGTTATAACGAGCAATTTGATCAAAAGTTTCTTGTGTTATTTTTACAGAAGGGGCTTTGCATTCAACAATAATATCTGGATTGCCGTTTGTATCAAAAATTAAAATATCGGTACGTTTTGTTAACTTGTTGATGGTGAGTTTTTTTTCTACTGCAATTAAAGAAATCGGATATTTCTTTTCTTCAATTAAAAACCAAACATAATGTTGACGCACCCATTCTTCGGGTGTTAAAACCACATGTTTTTTTCTAATGATATCAAAAATAAAAAACTTATTTTCACTACTTTTGATTCTGAATTTATAAGTTGGTAAATTCAATTGTTGCATACCGCAAAAATGCTAATTTTTTTTATATAAATGAGTGACGTTACAAAAATAGTTTCTGATATTAAAAATGGAGACATAAAACCTATTTATTTTTTAATGGGTGAAGAGCCATATTATATCGATAAAATTTCGGAATATATTGAAAAGAATGTGCTTTCTGAAGAGGAAAAAGGCTTTAATCAGATGGTTTTATATGGTAGAGATGTTACCATTGATGATATTGTAGATAATGCCAAACGCTTTCCTATGATGGCAGAAAGACAGGTTGTTATAGTAAAAGAAGCTCAAGATTTATCTAAAACAATTGAAAAATTACTTGCTTATGTAAAACAGCCACAACCAACTACGGTTTTGGTGCTTTGTTATAAATATAAAAAAATAGATAAACGAAAAACGCTTTATAAAGAAATTAAGAAAAAGGGCGTTGTTTATGAAAGTAAAAAATTATATGAAAATCACGTTGTAGATTGGATACGAAAAGTATTAGCAGGTAAAAAATATAAGATTGAAACTAAGGCATCATTAATGCTTGTAGAATTTTTAGGTACCGATTTAAGTAAAATTAGTAATGAGTTGGATAAATTAATGCTGATTTTACCAAAAGAAACTACTATTACTCCAGAGGCTATTGAAGAAAATATAGGGATTAGTAAAGATTTTAATAATTTTGAATTAAGAAAAGCCATTGGAGAGCGAGATGTTTTAAAATCAAACAGAATAATTAACCATTTTGCTCAAAATCAGAAAGTAAATCCATTAGTTGTTACAATCTCTTTATTAAATATTTTTTTTACACAATTGCTTATTTTACATAGTTTAAAAGATAAATCTAAAAATAGTATATCAAAATCTTTAGGTGTTAATCCTTTTTTTGTCTCAGATTATACCACAGCAGCAAGAAACTATCCAATGCGTAAAGTATCTCAAGTAATCGGACTTTTACGTGAAGCTGATGTAAAAAGTAAAGGTGTTGGAGCAAATGCATTAGCGGCAGGTGATATTTTAAAAGAGTTAATTTTTAAAATTATTCATTAATAAATTATACTATTGGGTAGTTTTATAAATTATTTTTTTGAAGAAGATATTTGTTGATTAACAATTGTTATGCTGAATTTATTTCAGCATTTTATCTACAATACACTTTAGACTATTCATTAAAAATAAGTGTTATAACTGTGGCTAACGATTTAAGAATATCAATTATATAATTTTTAAAATGAAAATAAAAACCATACAACTAACTTTATGTATTTTATTTATGTGCTCTAGTATAGAATTTTTATATGCTCAAGATTGGGCCAATTTAGAACGTTTTAAAAAAGAAAATGCTGAATTATTAAACTTAAAAAAGGATGAAAATAGCGTTGTGTTTATGGGAAATTCAATTACTGAAGGTTGGTTACGAATTAGACCTGAATTTTTTTCTAAGAATCCTTATATAAACCGTGGAATTAGTGGGCAAACTACGCCTCAAATGTTGTTGCGTTTTAGACAAGATGTTATAGATTTAAAACCTGGTGCAGTAGTTATATTAGCTGGTATAAATGATATTGCTGGTAATACAGGCCCTTCAACTATTGAAATGATTGTTGGTAATATTATTTCAATGACAGAATTGGCAAAAGCCAATAATATAAAGGTTATTTTATGTTCTGTATTACCGGCTTATGATTTTCCATGGAGAAAAGGGCTAGAGCCAGCTGAAAAAGTGGTAAAGCTTAACACCTTATTAAAAGCGTATGCTAAGCAGCAAAATATAGAATTTGTTGATTATTTTACGCCTATGGCTAACAAATTAAATGGTTTAAAAGTAACACTTGGAGATGATGGAGTACATCCAAATTTAAACGGTTATTTAATTATGGAACCACTTGTTAAAAAAGCGATTGCCAAAACTTTAAGTCTAAAATAAGGTTGAATTATTTATCAACCTTAATTCTTTCTGCTCTGTTGGCAAGCTCCCAAGCAGTATAAAATAGTAGTTGTGCTCTTTTTTGTAAAAGTTCATAATCAATTTTATCAGGTGTGTCTGAAGGTTCGTGATAATCTTGGTGTGTTCCGTTAAAATAGAAGATTACAGGGATATTATTTTTAGCAAAATTATAGTGATCAGACCTGTAATAAAATTGATTTGGATCATCATCGTTATTATAAGTATAATCTATATTAATATGGGTAAATTTTGCATTAATTTTTTCAGAAATGTAGTGTAATTCTGTACTTAACTTATCTGAACCAATTAAATAAATATAATTTGGATTATTTTCATGAGCATCATCTATACGTCCAATCATATCAATATTTAAGTTTGCAACAGTATTTTCAAGTGGAAAAATAGGATTGTTTACATAATATTTAGAGCCTAATAAACCTTTTTCTTCACCGGTAACATGTAAAAATAGCAAAGAACGTTTTGGGCCATTTCCGGCTTCTTTTGCTTTTTGAAATGCTTCAGCAATTTTTAAAATAGTTACTGTTCCAGAACCATTGTCATCTGCACCGTTAAAAATTTCGCCATTTTGAACACCTAAATGATCTAAATGAGCAGAAATTACTATAATTTCTTCAGGTTTTTCAGAACCTTTTATAAATCCTAAAACATTTTCTGAAGGCTTTAAATTTGGTTTTAAAAATTTAGTAGGTATAATTTGAAAATAATTAGAGCCTTCAAAAGGAGATTTAATATTTGTTTTTATATAGAAATTTTTAATATAATCAGCAGCTTTTTTATGTCCTGCCTCACCAGTATTTCTTCCTTCAAATTCATCAGAAGCAATTGTATATAAATGTGTTTTTAAATCTGAAGATGTAATAGTATTTGCATATTTTGTAGCTGTAACATCTGTTGTAAGGTTAATTTCTGGAATATAAGCAGTACTTCCACAACTACTAATTAATAATGATGCAACAATTAAAAATAGTATTTTTTTCATAAGTATTTTTTTAAAATATTTCAACTGTTTTAATAACTATTCAGTTGAAATAGAAAATTGTTTTAACTCTTTATTAAAACGAATCAAACGAGAATCAAAAAGTTGATTAAGTTCATTATTTTCTATAAGTATATCTGTTTTTCCACTTACAAATTTAGAAGAAGACATTAACCATAATTCATCTGCTAATTGCAAAGCTAAATTAGCTTCGTGTGTAGAAACAATAATTGTTTTATTAAATTGTAAAGCCAAATTTTTAAGTAAAGAGAATGTATTTACTGTATGATGCAAGTCTAAATGGGCTGTTGGCTCATCTAAAACAATAATTGGTGTGTCTTGAGTTAATGCTCTGGCTATTAATATTTTTTGTAATTGACCATCACTTAATTCGTAACATTTAGAATTCATTAAATGGCTGGTGTTTGTTTTTTCAAAGGCTGTATTAATAATTTTTAGATCATTATTTGTTAAATAGCCAATCCAATTTGTAAAAGGTTGCCTACCTAATGCTACCAATTCAAAAACAGTTAAACTACTATCTGGCAAGCGTTCGGTAAGTACTAAGCTCATTATTTTAGATAATTCTATATTTGTTAAATTATCTAAATTTTTATTATCAATTGTAATAGAGCCTTTTAAAGCTGGTTGAACTTTAGTTAATGTTCTAAGTAGTGTAGATTTACCAATTCCATTTTTACCAAGTAAACATACCAAATTACCAGCATTTAAATCAATATTTAAATTAGAGGCTATTACAGAAACTTGTTTTTTTGAAGTATAACCAATACTTAAATTTTCTGTTTTAATAATATGTTCTTCAGGTTGTTTCATTAATAATAAACTTTTCTTTTTCTAACCAATAACCAAATAATTATTGGAGCACCAAATAGTGATGTTATTGCATTTATAGGTAGTGTATACTCGCTTGTTGGTAATTGTGCTATGCTATCGCAAATTAGCATAATTATAGCTCCGCTTATTGCTACTGCAGGTATTAATGTTTTATGGTTTGATGTACTGTAAAGTAATTTTGTTAAATGCGGTACAGCTAAGCCAATAAAGGCAATTGGACCAGAAAATGCGGTAATAACTCCTGTAAGTAAACTGGTGGCAATTAACACTAAATTACGCGTTCTTTTTACGTTAACCCCTAAGCTTTTTGCATAATTTTCACCTAAAAGTAAGGTGTTTAAAGGTTTAATTATAAAAATAACAAATAAAATTCCAATTATAAAAGCAATGCATAAAACTGTAATTTCTTTCCAGCTTAAGTTTCCTAGGCTTCCAAAGCTCCAAAACATATATTGTTGTAATTGACTTGCAGTACCAAAATATGCCAAAATACTAATTACTGCTGAAGTTAAACTACCAAACATTAATCCTATTATTAAAATAGACATGGTGTTTTTAACTTTTTGTGCAGCAATCATAACAGCAGAAAGCACTAAAAAAGAGCCTAAACTGGCTGCAAAAGCCAACCCAAAATTTGTAAAAGCATAATTGCTGATATTGGCACCAATAAACGATGCTCCTAAAATTAAAATTGCAACACCCAAACTTGCGCCAGAACTTATACCCAAAACAAAAGGACCTGCTAACGGATTTCTAAATAATGTTTGCATTAATAAACCACTAATAGACAAGCCAGAACCTACAATTATTGCTGTAATTGCTTTTGGTAAACGATAGCTTAAAATTATAGAACGCCAAGATTCTTTTTCAACATCACCATTTATTAATGCTAAAAACAGTTGTTTTAGTGGAATGTATACAGAACCTAAACTAAGGTTTATTAAAAATATAATTACCAATGTAATAATTAGAATTATAAATGTTAATCTATATGACTTTGTAGGGTTAATCAAAAATGCTTGTTTAAAAAATGTACTAATTCTTGTATGGCTTTTCCTCTATGACTAATAGCTCCTTTTTCATTTAAATCCATTTCTGCAAAAGATTTTTTAAAGCCTTCAGGCATAAAAATAGGATCGTAACCGAAACCAGAACTTCCTTGTTTTTGTTTTAAAATATGTCCTTTGCAAATTCCTTCAAATATAAATTGTTTTTTATTAATATTTAAGGCAATTGCCGTTTTAAATTGCGCTTCTCTATTTAAATTATCACCAAGTTTAGTTAATAATTTAGCCATATTTTTTTCTGAATTATTTTCAATACCAGCATAACGCGCAGAATACACTCCAGGCTCTCCATCTAAAGATTTGACTTCCAGTCCAGTATCGTCTGCAAAACAATTCAAACCAAACTTTTTAGTAATATAGTCGGCTTTTAAAATTGCATTTCCTGTTAAGCTATCTGCTGTTTCTGGAATGTCATCAAAACAATTAATATCAGCTAAACTTACAATTTCAAAGTTGGTAAGCATTGCTTGTACTTCTTTTAGTTTGTTTTTATTATTGGTAGCAAAAACAAGTTTTAATTTATTCATGATGGTATGGTTCGTTTTTTAAGATTGTAAATGCACGGTAAATTTGTTCTGTTATAAATAAACGAATCATTTGGTGAGAAAATGTCATTTTGGATAAAGATATTTTTCCTTGAGATTTTTTATAAACAGCATCAGAAAATCCATAAGGACCACCAATTACCAATACAAGTTGTTTAATTCCTGCATTCATTTTTTTTTGAAGAAATTTTGAGAATTCTATTGAACGAAATTCTTTTCCTTTTTCATCTAACAAAATTAAATTATCGGTTGCTGTTAATTTTTTTAAAATTAATTCACCTTCTTTATCTTTTTGTTGTGCTTCTGTTAAATTTTTTGCTTTTTTTAAATCAGGAATAATATCAATTTCAAAATTAATATAGTGTTTCAACCTATTTTGATAGGTTTCAATTAACGTTTGTAAATTTTTATCATCGGTTTTGCCAATGGCTAATAACTTAATTTTCATTTGGCAAATATAAAAATAATTAAAGGGTTAATTTTTGAAAATAAAAAAGTTATTTTTGTTTGAAAATTTTAGTAAAATGATAAGTAAAGAACAATTTGAAAAAGAACTAGATATTATAATTTCTAATGCTATTAGAGAAGATATTGGAGATGGAGATCATAGCTCGTTAGCATGTATTCCAAAAGACGCAACTGGTAAAGCTAAATTATTAGTTAAAGAAGATGGTATTATAGCTGGAGTTGAAATGGCAAAGCGTATTTTTAAGTATGTAGATGCAGATTTAAAAGTTGAAACTTTAATAAATGATGGAGCAAAAGTAAATTATGGCGACATTGTTTTTTATGTTGAAGGAAGCTCTCAATCTATTTTAAAATCGGAACGTTTGGTGTTAAATATTATGCAACGTATGAGCGCAATTGCTAAAAAAACCAACGAATTTGTTAAACTTTTAGAAGGTACAAAAACAAAAGTTTTAGATACTAGAAAAACAACTCCTGGAATTAGAGCACTAGAAAAGTGGGCTGTTAAAATTGGAGGAGGAGAAAATCATAGATTTGCTTTGTATGATATGATTATGTTAAAAGATAACCATATAGATTTTTGTGGAGGTGTTACAAAAGCCATTAAAACAACACAAAAATATTTAGCTGATAATAATTTAGATTTAAAAATTATTGTTGAATCAAGAAGTTTAGAAGAAATTAAAGAAATATTAGCTGTTGGAGGTGTTTATCGTATTTTAATCGATAATTTTAATTATGAAGATACTAAAAAAGCTGTAGAACTTATAGGTGAGCAGTGCCAAACAGAATCTTCTGGTGGTATAAATTTAGAAACTGCTAGAAAATATGCCGAATGCGGAGTAGATTGTATTTCATCTGGAGCTTTAACGCACTCTGTTTATAATATGGATTTAAGTTTAAAGGCGGTAGAGGTCTAGTAGTTTTGAAAAAAACTTAAAAGTGTCTAAGGGATAAGGTTTAAAAGTACTAAAAGTTTAAATGATTATATTTAGTTTTTAAATATAGGATTAGGTTACTTTAAACGTTAAATCTTTTAATTTTTACATTTTATTAAAAAAAATGACCAAACAAATTGAAGATAGCTTACAAAAAATACCAATAGTTAATTGGTTGGTAAAGCTTGGTAAAAAAATAATTATACCGGGTTTACATGGAATGTCCTTGTATGATGTTCTAGAAATGTATGTTATTGGTATTTTAAAAGGAGCACTAACGTCAAGAGCAGGAGGAATTGCTTTCAGCTTTTTTATGGCATTGTTTCCTTTTATATTGTTTATTTTAACCTTAATTCCGTATGTCCCTATTGAAGGGTTTCAGGAGGATTTTTTGGTAATGATAGAACAATTATTACCACCAAATACAGCCGAAACTGTACATGATGTTATTGAAGATATTGCAAATAATAGGTATGGTGGTTTACTTTCATTTGGTTTTGTTGCTTCAATTTTTTTAATGACAAACGGTGTAAATGCAATTTTAGGTGGATTTGAATATTCGTACCATGTCACCGAAATGAGAAGCATTATTCGTCAATATTTTATTTCAATGATAATGTCAATAGTATTGTCATTAATTTTGGTAGCAACAGTAGCAATTATATTGTATTTTGAAATTGGAATTAACGATTTAAAAGCAAAAGGTTGGGTAGAAGATGAAGTTTTTTGGATAGAAAAAGGACAGTTTTTATTTTTTGTATTATTGGTGTTTATTTCCGTTTCACTTTTATACAAATACGGTACAAAAGAAGTTAAATACTTTTCTTTTTTTACACCAGGTTCCATCCTTACAACCCTACTAACTATAGTAATGTTTAAATTATTTTCAATTTATGTATTAAAATTTGCTACCTACAATCAACTTTATGGATCCATAGGAACCTTGCTGGTTTTAATGCTTTTTGTTTGGTTAAATGCCATTATTTTACTGTTGGGGTTTGAATTAAATGCAAGTATTAGTAGATTAAGGAGGTTTCATATAAAAAAATAAAATTTATGAAGATTATAGCAATGATACCTGCTCGTTATGAAGCAAGTAGATTTCCAGGTAAATTAATGAAAAATTTAGCAGGAAAAACTGTTATTTTAAGAACTTATGAAGCTACAAAGCAATCAAATTTATTTGATGAAGTGTATGTGGTCACAGACAGTGATATTATTTTTAATGAAATAACTTCAAATGGAGGTAAGGCAATTAAAAGTAAAAAAGAACACGAATCTGGTAGCGATAGAATTGCTGAAGCTGTTGAGAATTTAGATGTAGATATAGTTGTAAATGTACAAGGAGATGAGCCTTTTACACAAACAGAACCGTTAAAAAACTTGTTGCAAGTATTTAAAAACGATACTGAAAATAAAATAGACATTGCTTCCTTAAAAATTAAAATGGAAGATTTAGATGAGGTTAACAATCCAAATAATGTAAAAGTAGTTTGCAATGAAGACGGTTTTGCAATGTATTTTTCGCGTTGTCCAATTCCTTTTGCTAGAGATATTTCAAAAGCTGTATATTACAAACATATTGGTATTTATGCTTTTAGAAAAGACGCACTTTTAAGGTTTACAAAATTACCTATTAATCAGTTAGAAGCTGCTGAAAAATTAGAAAACCTTCGTTTTTTAGCAAATGGTATAACTGTTAAAATGGTAGAAACCGATCAGCTTGCTATTGGAATAGATACTCTTGAAGATTTAGAAAAAGCCAATGCAATTTTTAAAAACAACTAAATTATGGATTTTACTCCAGAAACAATTATTAGTATTTTAATAGGAATTGGCTTAGCTGCTTCGGTTGGTTTTAGAATTTTTGTGCCATTGTTTGCCCTTAGTTTAGCTTCATTTTATAATGTAATTCCGTTGAACGAAAGTTGGCAATGGGTGGGGAGTTCTACTGCAATAATAATTTTAGGTATTGCTACAATAGTAGAAATTTTTGCATATTTTATTCCTTGGTTCGATAATTTATTAGATACTATTGCTGTACCGCTTGCTGCCATTGCCGGAACTGCTGTAATGGTTGCAACAGTTAGCAATTTAGATCCAACAATTACATGGGCGCTTGCAATTATTGCGGGTGGAGGTACTGCTACAGCAATTAAAGGATCTACAAGCACTACACGTTTAGCCTCTACAGCAACAACTGCTGGAGTAGCAAATCCTGTTATTTCAACTATAGAAACGGGTACTTCAATATTAATGTCTGCGTTTGCTATGTTTATTCCAGTTTTAGCAATTATTTGTGTGGTGTTAATTTTATGGGTTTTATTTAAAGTGTTTAAACTATTTAAATCAAAAAAATGAGATATATAACCAAACTAAAATACTTTATATCATTTTTATAAATAATTTAAATTGCTATGTTAACTATTTAATTAAGCAAATACAAATTTAAAAACAATACATTATAATTGAGTAAATAAAATCAATGTTAGAAAAGCTTTAATTAGTTTTAGAATTTTCAGATATTTGCAAACTAATTTTTACAAATGGCACAAAAACCAAGTATACCAAAAGGAACACGTGATTTTTCACCTACAGAAGTAGCTCAAAGAAATTATATTTTTTCAACTATAAAAGAAGTTTTTGAAGTATATGGATTTCAACCTATTGAAACGCCATCATTCGAAAATTCTTCAACCTTAATGGGAAAGTATGGAGATGAAGGTGATCGTTTGATTTTTAAAATTTTGAATTCTGGAGATTATTTAAATAAGGTAGATGCTGATTTATTAGCTTCAAAAGATAGCCTAAAAGTAACTTCAAAAATTTCAGAAAAAGCATTGCGTTACGACTTAACAGTACCGTTTGCACGTTATGTTGTACAACATCAAAATGAAATAGAATTTCCTTTTAAGCGTTACCAAATGCAGCCAGTTTGGCGTGCAGATAGACCTCAAAAAGGACGTTTTAGAGAGTTTTACCAATGCGATGCAGATGTTGTGGGAAGTAAAGGTTTATGGCAAGAAGTAGAATTTGTTCAATTATACGATGCTGTTTTTAGTAAGTTAAAGTTAATTGGTACGACTATAAAACTCAATAATCGTAAAATTTTAGCTGGTATTGCAGATATTATTGGTGAAAAAGATAAATTAATAGATTTTACTGTAGCACTTGATAAGTTAGATAAAATTGGAGCAGAGGGTGTAACTAACGAAATGCTAAGTAAAGGTATTTCTGAAACAGCAATAGAAAAAGTGCAACCATTGTTTAATTTTGTTGGAAATAACCAAGATAAATTAAATCAATTAGAAGCGCTTTTAGCTGAATCTGAAGAAGGTTTACAAGGTGTTAAAGATTTACGTTTTGTTGTTGACAATGTTGAAGCATTAGGTTTAGAAACAGCCAATTTAGAATTAGATGTAACATTAGCACGTGGTTTAAATTATTATACAGGTGCTATTTATGAAGTCTCTGCGCCAAAAGGTGTAAAAATGGGCTCTATTGGTGGCGGTGGAAGATATGATGATTTAACCGGTATTTTTGGGTTAAAAAATGTAAGTGGTGTTGGTATTTCTTTTGGATTGGATAGAATTTATTTGGTATTAGAAGAATTAAATTTATTTGATGCTGTTGAATTGCCAAAACCAAAGGTGTTGTTTATTAATTTTGGAGAAAATGAAGCAGCTTATTGCATGCAGGCATTAGTTTCATTAAGAAATAATAATATAAAATCTGAACTGTATCCAGATGCTGCTAAGATGAAAAAACAGATGAACTATGCAAATAGAAGAACAATTCCTTATGTAGTAATTGTTGGTTCAAATGAGATAGAAAATAAAAATTATACATTAAAAAATATGCAAACTGGTGAACAGCAAGTATGTAGTTTAAAAGAATTACTTGAAATCACACTATAATTTAAAAAACAAAGTTGTAGTTTTGCAAGCTAAATAGAAGTTAATGTTTGAAGGTAAAGACATAATGATAAATAAAATTGATGAAATGGGAGATGATCACGTTGGATCATCTGCTAAAACACCACTAAGAGCTGATGCTTTTGATATTTCAGATGATGAAAAAAGAGCAAGAATTGAAGCTAGTGTTAGAGATATTTTAGATACTTTAGGAATGGATTTAGAGGATGATAGTATTAAAGGTACACCTCGAAGAGTTGCTAAAGCTTATGTAAATGAAATTTTTTCAGGATTAAATCCTGCAAATAAACCAAAATTATCCACATTCGATAATAATTATAAATATGGTGAAATGTTGGTAGAAAAAAATATAACAGTTTATTCTACTTGCGAGCATCATTTATTACCAATTGTTGGTAGAGCTCACGTAGCTTATATTTCAAATGGAAATGTAATTGGTTTATCGAAAATGAATAGAATTGTAGATTATTACGCTAAAAGACCACAGGTACAAGAGCGTTTAACTATGCAAATTGTACAAGCTTTACAAGAAGCAATGGGAACAGAAGATGTTGCTTGTGTAATTGATGCTAAACATTTATGTGTAAATTCTAGAGGAGTTAGAGATATTGTAAGTAGTACCGTAACTTCAGAATTTGGCGGAAAATTTAAAGATAAAGATATTAAAAGAGAATTTATAGATTATATTAAATTGGATACAGATTTTAAAAATGTAGAAGTTTAATATTTTTGTTCTCATATTTTGAACTAAAGTAAAAAGCAATTTTATTTAAAGGATAAAATTGCTTTTTTTATTTCACTTTTTTTTACTTAAAATACATTTAATAAAAGCGATTCTACAGTACGTAAACCAAACTAACTTTACTTGATTAAAAACTTATGAAAATTAAACAAACAATAATTTTTAGCATCATATTTTCTTTCTTGTTTTTATATAATTTAAATGCACAACAAAATGAAAATTTTGAGAAAAATGAAACAACTTGGAGTCTATTAAAGTCTGATGCTAATTTGATTTTTGGTGGAGTAAAAAATGCATATACAAAACCGTTTAAATGGAAAAAAGATGATTGGTTAACATTTGGAGCTATAGCTGCAGGAACTTCATTATTATATATCTACGATGAACAAACTAGCGAATACTTTATAAATCAAGAAGATAGCTCGCCTCAAATGTTGAAAGAAATAGGATGGTATTATGGAAGTCCACAAAATTTTTTTATGATTTCTGCGGGAATTTATGGCTATGGATTATTTTCTAAAAACGAAAAATTTAGACATACAGGTGTGTTAATAATTTCATCAGCTGTAGCTACAGGATTAATACAAACAATTAGTAAAAATGCTTTTGGACGTGCAAGACCTTCTCAAAATGTTGGTAGTAGAAAATTCAAATTTATGAGTAAAGAATCGGGATATCATTCTTTTCCATCCGGACATTCAATTTTATCTTTCACAGCATCACATGCCATAGCAAAACAATTTGATAATTTATGGGTTAAAGGAGGAATATATGCAGTTGGCTTAATAGCTCCTGTTTCTAGACTTTGGGCTGGAGCACACTGGCTAACAGATGTAACTTTAGGAATGGTTTTAAGTGTTGTAATTGTAGATGGAGTTGATAATTTTTTAACTTCAAAAAAGAACAGTGTAAAAGAGAAAACAATTTCTTGGAATTTAAGGGCAGGTTATAAAACTGTTGGTCTTGTTGGAACGTTTTAAAGGTTCTTACAACTTTAATGAGGAGCTAATAAGGTAAAAGGGTAAAAGGGAATGTTTCTTAAAATCCAAAAAATAATTGTTATAATTATTAGTACAATAACTGTTTTTGGATGATAGATGTAATTAAAATAGTTTTTTTTAAAATAATAATTGATTCCAGTAACTATTAAATGATACACAATTAGTAGTAAGCCAAGTACAAATAGTGCATTTTGTTGAAATACCCCAATAATATTGAAATTTAAAAGTTGATGCGTAGCTCTTTGGCTACCGCAACCTGGACAGTAAATACCAGTTGTTTTATAAAGCGGACATTTTGGTAAAAAATTTACTTGATTAGGGTTTATAAAAAAATAAAGGAATGCTAATACTATTAAAAGTAGCAGCATTCCTAAGTATTTTAACTTCATTTTATTTTAGCTAGATTGCTCTATAAGTCCTTTGTACATTTCCATTTGCTCTTCCCAGCTACCGCTAAATATTGCATATAAAATTTGTAATACAGCTATAGCACCAAGTACAAGTCCAATAATAGATGTAATTTTTCCAGTATTTGCATTTCCATCACCTGTATATTGTGAAGGGTCTTCATTATAAATAGCCAATGCTTTTTTAGAATTGTTAAGTCCAATATATCCAAAAATTACTCCTGGCAATCCAAAACAGCAACAAGCTGTTACAATTGAAACAATACCGTAAATTAATGAACTTTGTGCGTGAGGAAGTTTTTGTTTTTCCATGGTTTTAGTTGATTTTAAGTGATTTTGATTAAATAATTTACTAAGATAATAATAACATTAAGAATAAATAGATAGCGCAATATTAAATGTCCTTTTTTATAATCATATTTTAAATGAAACGCTAAATATATAAACATTAATAATAGTGTAAATAAGGCAGGATACATTTTAAAAGAACCTATAATATCTCCTTTAAGCAGCAAAATTATTGCTCGCTGCATTCCACATCCCATACATTCTTGACCTAAATATTGTTTCCAAGAACAGGTTAATAAATTGTCTTCTAAAAATGCTATAATTTTATCCAAAAAAATTTTTTTCTAAAAGTAAAAAATTAAATGGACTTTTTAATCAAATCAAATATAAAATGAATTTCTCCTGCAATTTGTTGATTTGTTTCTAAGTATTTTTCAGCTTTGTACAGAGAGTTGTCAAAAGTTTTAGGATCGTTAAAAGGTAGATGAAAACGCTCAATAGCTTCAGAAATAAAAGGACAATTTTCTTTGGCATTAGAGCAGGTTGTAATTGCTATAAATGGTTTTTTATTAATTTCATCATCAAAAAATTTTGAAAACCCTATTATTGGATTTGTGCAGTTTTTATAACTGATTAAATATACTGGATTTTGATGTGAAAATTCTGAAATTTCAAATTTAAACCCTACTTCTTGTAGTGTTTTAACGGTATTTCTATAAAATGCTGTAACTGCAGTTCCTCCAGAAAAGGAATCGATATTTTTTAATTTAAAATAATCAATAGCATATTTTGCCCAAACCTGGCATAACTGACTTTTTCTGCTATTATGTGTACAAATAAAATTTAAATGAATAGGTTTGTTTTTTTTAAATTCATTTGCAATATATTGTGCAATGTTGGTTAATAAATCAATGCGTGCAGTATCGATAGATAAATTTTTCTTAGATTTTTTAAAAAATTCTTCAGTATTTATAGCTACAGTATCAATCATATCCTATTTTTGTACAAATATATAATTATAAAGAAGCTAAATTTTTTTAGCTGTATTATTTAAAAGTTAAGAAATTTAGGTGGATATTAAAATTTTTAATAGTAAAATACTTTGTTAATTAGCCATAATTACAGTTGGTTAACAAGTTAAAAAGCTTAAAAGATAAAAACACATGGAATTTAAAATTGGAGATACTGTTGCGGTTTTAGACGATGTAATTAAAGGCAAAGTTGTTGCAATTAAAAATAATGCTATTAGTATAGAATCTACAGATGGTTTTTCTTTTGATTTTTTACCAAATGAACTTGTTGTAATTAAAGAAAGTCAATTTGAATTGTCTAAATATAGTGATATTTCTAATGAAAGTTTATTAGAAAAAATGAATGAGACTTCTAATAAAAAAAATGTTCCAAAATTTAAATCTACTTTAAAAACAGATGATGCTCCACCTATGGAAGTAGACTTACATATCCATCAACTTACAGAATCTACACGTGGTATGGATAATTATGATATGTTAAATCTGCAAATTGAAACGGCAAAACATAAAATAGAATATGCCATTAGAAATAGAATTCCTAAAGTTGTGTTTATTCATGGAGTAGGAGCAGGCGTTTTAAAAACAGAATTAGATTTTTTATTAAAAAACTATCACGTAGATGTCTACGCAGCTTCCTTTAAAAAATATGGTTTAGGCGCTACAGAAGTTTATATTTATCAGAATCCTAAAAAATAAAATGTGTTTTAATAGCTTCCAAAATAAAAAGTTTCAAAAAATATACGATCATTATCATCTAAAAATAATAAATCTGAAATTGTGATTTCATAGGTATATCCTGTAATTTCTTCATTTTCAATAGTGGCAATTGTATTTACTACAATAGTTCCGCTTTCGGCTTCTAATTCTTTTAAAACTAAAGGTGATGCTGGAGGAATTTCTTGACAAAAATAATCAGAGTCAATAGCATCATCAAAAATTCTATAAATTACTTGTTGAGTTGTAGAAATTGGATATGATAGCTCTCCTTCAGCAGTTCCTAATTGATCTTTAGATAGTTGTATAAGTATTACTTCTGTGCTTGTAGAGTTTAACTTGTATAAAATGGTTTCTCCACAACTATTAATAGCATCAGTAAATTCAAAAGAAGGGATGTCAAAATCACCATCGTTACAAGATAATAAGGTAAAAGCTATAAAAAGTGTTATTAATTTTTTCATGTTTAAATTTTAATGAAACAAAAATAATTGTTTTATACAATCTAACGTTAAATGATACCAACTATTTTAGTTAATTTTGCATTTGATGAAAAATATTTATTTAGATAACGCCGCAACGTCTCCAATTTTGCCAGAAGTAGTAACTACAATTTCGGATTCTATGACTCATTTTTATGGAAACCCTTCTTCAATCCATCAAATAGGTAGAAAGGCAAAATCGTTGGTTGAAACTGCAAGAAAAAACATAGCCAAGCATTTTAATGCTTCAGCTAATGAAATTGTTTTTACTTCTGGAGGAAGTGAAGCCGATAACTTAATTTTACGAAATGCAGTAACTAATTTAGGAGTAACTACTATTATTTCTTCAAAAATAGAACATCACGCGGTTTTACATACTATTGATGATTTAGAAAAAGAGTTTAAAATAACTGTACATTGGGTAGATTTAGATGAAAATGGTGTTTTAAATTACCTGCATTTAGAAAAATTATTACAGCATGATACTTCTAAAAAATTAGTGAGTTTAATGTATGTAAATAATGAGATTGGGAATTTTTTAGACATTAAAAAAGTAGCTAATTTGTGTGCAATAAATAATGCATTGTTTCATTCAGATGCCGTGCAAGCAATAGGGCATTTTAATTTGGATTTAAAAGAAACTCCAATTGATTTTTTTGCAGCAAGTGCACATAAATTTCACGGACCAAAAGGAGTTGGTTTTGCATATATAAAAAAAGGATTTGGTATTTATCCTATTTTACATGGTGGAGAGCAAGAAAGAGGAGCAAGAGCAGGTACCGAAAATGTACACGGTATTTTAGGAATGGAAAAAGCCTTAGAATTAGCACATTTATATTTAAAAGAAGACGAAAAATATATAAAAAAGATTAAAAATTATTTTATAAAAGAGTTAAAGCAATCTTTTGAAGGAATTATTTTTAATGGCTGTTCTGAAAGTGAAAACGAAAGTAGCTATGCTATTTTAAATGTTCGTTTTCCAAAAGAATACGCAATGTTGCTTTTTAGCTTAGATTTAAAAGGAATTGCAGTTTCTGGAGGAAGTGCTTGCCAAAGTGGAAGCAATCAAGGTTCTCATGTGTTAAATGCTATTTTACCTAAAAATGAGCAATTTAAAACGTCGGTTCGTTTTTCGTTTAGTAAATTAAATACCATTGAAGAAATAGATTACGTAAT
This sequence comes from Lutibacter sp. A64, assembly GCF_022429565.1. Classification (NCBI taxonomy): domain Bacteria; kingdom Pseudomonadati; phylum Bacteroidota; class Flavobacteriia; order Flavobacteriales; family Flavobacteriaceae; genus Lutibacter; species Lutibacter sp. A64. Next base: position 1,372,020 of record NZ_CP092487.1, on the reverse strand, counting down.
TAAAAATTTAAAACAAATAATTAAATAATGTTAAACTATCCAATAAAATTCCAACCAATATTAAAAGATAAAATTTGGGGAGGAGATAAGTTAATAAATAAGCTAAATAAAAAATCTGATTTAAAAGATATAGGTGAAAGCTGGGAAATTTCTGATGTAAAAGGAGATGTTTCTATAGTGGAAAATGGTGCTTTAAAAGGAAAATCTTTAAAAGAACTGTTAGAAACCTATACGGTTGATTTATTAGGTAAAAATAACTTTGCCAATTTTGGAACAAATTTTCCATTGTTAATTAAATTTATTGATGCTAAACAAGATTTATCTGTACAAGTACATCCTAATGATGCTTTGTCTAAAAAGCGTCATAATTCCTTTGGAAAAACTGAAATGTGGTACATTATGCAAGCCGACGAAGGTTCTCGGTTAATTCTTGGCTTTAATAAAACAATTGATGCAGATACGTATGTAAAATTATTGGAAGAAAAGAAAATTATGTCTGTTTTAAATGATGTTCCAGTAAAAAAAGGAGATGCATTTTTTATTGAAACAGGAACTGTACATGCAATTGGGGCAGGAATTGTTTTGGCTGAGATTCAACAAACATCTGATATTACGTATAGAATCTACGATTTTGATAGAGTAGATGATGCAGGAAATGAGCGAGAATTACATACAGAATTAGCCGTAGATGCGCTTAATTTTAGTGATGAAATAGATACTGTTAGAACTTATACTTCAGAAAAAAATAAATTAAATAATGTTGTAAAATGTGAGTATTTTAAAACAAATTTTATTCCTGTAGCACAAGAATTAGAGTTGGATTACGCAACAGCAGATTCATTTGTAATTTTTATGTGTGTTGAAGGAGGTGGAATAATTACTGTTAATGGAAAATCTGAAACCATTAATTTTGGAGAAACAGTTTTAGTTCCAGCAACAACAAAAAATGTAACAATTAAAGGAACTTGTAATTTATTAGAAGTAACAGTTTAATTAAAATAATTAAATAATATTTACTTCAATTTCTAAAGGTACAGCAAATTTGTCTAAAACAGTTTGCTGTATTTTTTTTGCTAGTTGATACACTTCTTTACCGCTGGCATTTCCATAATTAACTAAAACCAACGCTTGTTTTTCGTGTACACCAGTTTCTCCATAACGTTTACCTTTAAAACCAGATTGTTCAATAAGCCAACCTGCAGGAACCTTAATCTCTTTTGACGAAACCTTGTAATTTGGAATAGTTGGATGTTTTTCTTGTAGTTTTTTAAATAATTCAATATCTATAATTGGATTTTTAAAAAAACTACCGCTATTTCCAATCTTTTTTGGATCAGGAAGTTTACTTTGTCTAATAGAAATTACAGCGTTAGAAATATCTTTTAAAGTAGGCTTTTCAATGTTTTTAAGTACTTCTTTAATGGCTCCGTAGCTAATATTGGTTTTATGGTTACTTTTAGTAAGTTTAAAAGTTACACTAGTAATAATATATTGACCTTTAACTTTATTTTTAAAAACAGAATTTCTATAGCCAAAATTACAATCGCTATGTTTAAAAATTTTTGTTTTTCCAGTGGCAATTTCTAAAGCTTCTAATTGATGAAAAGTATCTTTAATTTCTACACCATAAGCGCCAATATTTTGGATAGGAGAGGTGCCAACATTTCCTGGAATTAAGGAAAGATTTTCTAATCCTCCATAATTTTGAGAAATACACCAAACAACAAAATCGTGCCAGTTTTCGCCAGCTTCAGCAGTAACAAAAACAACATCTTTTTCGGTATCATTAACAACAATACCTTTTAAATTTAAATGAACAACTAACTTTTCAATAGCTGAAGTTAATAGCATATTACTTCCGCCTCCAATTAAAAATATATTTTTTTCATTGGATACAAGTTTTTTTAATTCAGCAATAGAATTTATTTCAACAAAACGTTTGGCATTAACATCAATACCAAACGTGTTGTATTTTTTTAAAGAAATGTTGTGTAGAATATTCAATTTAAATTTGATTGTATTTTTTAATAGCCTCTTTTAAAATGGCTACAGATCTAATTAAATCTTCCTTTTTTAGAACATAAGCAATTCTTACTTGGTTGGTTCCAATTCCTTTTGTACTATAAAAACCAGCAGCAGGAGCAACCATAACTGTTTGGCCATTTATGCTGTAATCTTCTAATAACCATTGAGCAAATTTATCAGCATTATCAATTGGTAATTCAGCAACACAATAAAAAGCTCCTTTTGGGTTTGCAACTTTTATACCTTCAATTTTTTGAAGTTCTTGAATTAAAGTATCTCTTCGGTCTTTATATTCAACAATTACTTCATCAAAATAAGATTGTGGTGTTTCTAAAGCAGCTTCACTTGCAATTTGAGCAAATGTAGGCGGGCTTAGACGTGCTTGTGCAAATTTAAGTGCAGTTTTTATTACATCTTTATTTTTAGAAACTAAACAACCAATACGAGCACCACACATGCTGTAACGTTTAGAAACGGAATCGATTATAATAGCATTTTCTTCTAAGTCAAAGTTACTTAAAACAGATTGATGTTGTATGTTGTCATAAACAAACTCTCTGTAAACTTCATCAGCAATTAAAAATAAATCGTGTTTTTTTACAATCTCAGCTAATTTTTCAATTTCTTCTTTAGAATATAAATATCCAGTCGGATTTCCAGGATTACAAATTAATATTGCTTTAGTTTTTGAAGTAATTAGTTTTTCAAATTCAGAAATAGGAGGTAAGGCAAAATTATCTTCTATTTTTGAAATTACAGGAACAATATTTACACCAGATCCAATAGAGAATCCATTGTAGTTAGCGTAAAATGGCTCTGGAATAATTATTTCATCTCCAGGGTCTGTAATACTTCCTAAGGCAAATAATAAGGCTTCAGATCCACCAGTTGTAACAATAATTTCGTTTGCAGTTACATTTATATTATTTTTTGCATAATACTTTGCAATTTTTGTTCGGTATTCTTCAGAACCTTCAGATCTGCTATATGCAAGAACTTCAACAGTATTGTTTTTAATGGCTTGTAAAGCGCAATCTGGAGTTTTAATATCGGGTTGCCCAATATTTAAATGAAATACTTCTATTCCTCTTTTTTTAGCATTTTCGGCATAAGGAACCAATTTTCTAATTGGAGACTCAGGCATATTTTTTCCTTTAGTTGATATAGAAGGCATTTAATAAATGTTTAAAATTATGTAACAAAATTGCGAAATAATTTCTAAAAAATAGAATATTTAAGAGAAATTATTGGAGATGAAGCTTTGATTTATTTTCTGCAACTGATACTCGTTTACAAGAGAATAATTAGTAAACTATAAAAAAAACTCTCTAAGAAATTAGAGAGTTTTATAATGTATGTTAAAATGTTACAATTAAATAGCAACTTTAGATTTTTGTTTTACAACATCAGATTCTGGTTTTAAAACAATTCCTTTAATTCGAACTCTTTTTGTAGGTTCAGTAGCATTAGAAAAAATAGTAATTGTTTTGTTAAAACCTCCAATTCTATTAGTAGCGTATTTTACTTCAATTTCACCAGTTTTACCAGGCATAATTGGGTCTTTTGGTTTTGTAGGAACCGTACATCCACAACTAGATTGAATTCTTGAAATTATTAAAGGCGATTTTCCTGTGTTTGTAAATTTAAAAACACGAACACCATCAGCATTTTGTTCAATTTTACCATAATCAATTACTTCTTTTTCAAATTCAAATGCCGGTGCATTTGGATCAACTGTAGTGTTATTAGCATTTTTTTCTTGTGCTTTTATAGAAAATGCTATAAATCCTATAAATAATAAAGTTAAAAATTTTTTCATAATTATAAATTTTAAAGTGTAAAGGTACTTATTTTTTTAAGCTTTCAAAATATTTTATGTTAAGGCTTATAATTGTACATTTGCAAACTATATTACAAATATCAGACCAAAAATGAGTTTAGCAACAAAATACAATCCTCAAGATATAGAGGATAAGTGGTATAACTACTGGATGAATAATAACTATTTTTATTCAATTCCAAATGAAAAAGAACCTTATACAATTGTAATTCCTCCTCCAAATGTTACTGGAGTTTTGCATATGGGGCATATGTTAAATAACACCATTCAAGATGTTTTAATTAGAAGAGCACGGTTAAAAGGTAAAAATGCCTGTTGGGTACCAGGAACCGATCACGCTTCAATTGCTACAGAAGCAAAAGTGGTAGCTAAATTAAAAGAGCAAGGCATACATAAAAGTGATTTAACACGTGATGAGTTTTTAAAACATGCGTGGGATTGGACTGATGAACACGGAGGCATTATTTTAGAACAATTAAAAAAATTAGGAGCTTCTTGCGATTGGAAACGTACAAAGTTTACTATGGATGCAGATTTAAGTGAAGCTGTTACTAAGGTTTTTATAGACCTATATAATAAAGGATTTATTTATAGAGGTTATAGAATGGTGAATTGGGATCCTTCTGCAAAAACAACCTTATCTGACGAAGAGGTTATTTTTGAAGAAAAACAAGGTAACCTATACCATGTAAATTATAAAATTGAAGGAAGTGAAGATGTACTTACAATTGCAACTACGCGTCCAGAAACTATTTTAGGAGACTCAGCAATTTGTATTAATCCTAATGATGAACGTTTTAGACATTTAAAAGGTAAAAAAGCAATTGTACCAATTGTTGATAGAGTAATTCCTATTATTGAAGATGAATATGTAGATATAGAATTTGGAACAGGATGTTTAAAAGTTACTCCAGCACACGATCCAAATGATAAGGTTTTAGGTGAAAAACATAATTTAGAAGTAATTGATATTTTTAATGATGACGCAACATTAAACTCTTTTGGACTGCATTATGAAGGAAAAGATCGTTTTGTAGTTCGTAAAGAAATTACAAAAGAACTTGAAGAAATAGGTTGTTTGGTAAAAGTTGAACCATATATGCATAAAGTTGGTACTTCTGAAAGAACAAAAGAAGTAATAGAACCAAAAATTTCAGCTCAATGGTTTTTAAAAATGGATACTATTGTTAAACCGGCTTTAAAAGCAGTGCTAGAAGATGAAGAAATTAAGTTCTTCCCAAAACATTATAACAATACCTACCGTCACTGGTTAGAAAATGTACGTGACTGGAATATCTCTCGTCAACTTTGGTGGGGACATCAAATTCCTGCATATTTTTATGGCGAAGGTGTAGAAGATTTTGTAATTGCTGAAACTATTGAAGAAGCGGTTAAAAAAGCTTCAGAAAAAGTAGGGAAAGAATTTAAAGTTGAAGATTTAAAGCAAGATCCAGATGCTTTAGATACTTGGTTTTCTTCTTGGTTATGGCCAATTTCTGTTTTTGATGGTATTAATAATCCTGAAAATAAAGAAATTAACTATTATTATCCAACAAACGATTTAGTAACAGGTCCTGATATTATTTTCTTTTGGGTTGCTCGTATGATTTTTGCTGGTTATGAATTTAGACAAGAAAAACCATTTACAAACGTATATTTTACTGGAATTGTACGTGATGCAAAAGGACGAAAAATGTCTAAATCCTTAGGTAATTCGCCAGATCCTATTGAATTAATGGAAAAATACGGAGCAGATGGTGTTCGTGTTGGAATGTTGTTATGTTCTGCTGCTGGTAACGATTTATTATTTGATGTAGAATTATGTGCACAAGGACGAAATTTTTCAAATAAAATATGGAATGCGTTCCGTTTAATAAAAGGTTGGGAAGTTTCTGAAACTATAGAACAACCACAATCTGCTAAAATTGCTATTGATTGGTATCAAGCTAAGTTTCAACAAACCTTACATGATTTAGAGAAATCTTTTGATCAATATAGAATTAGTGAAGCTTTAATGAGTATTTACAAATTAATTTGGGACGATTTTTCTTCTTGGTTCTTAGAAATGGTAAAACCGGGGTATCAACAACCTATTGATGCTAAAACATTAAAAAGTGTAATTTCATTTTTAGAAGATAATTTAAAAATATTACATCCATTTATGCCATTCTTAACTGAAGAAATTTGGCAACATATTTCTGAAAGAACTCCTGAAGAAGCGTTAATTATTGCAGAGTATCCTACTTTAGTAGAAGTTAACGAATCTTTAATTTCAAATTTTAAAATTGCTTCAGAAGTAATTTCAGGAATTAGAAATATTAGAAAAGAAAAAAATATTTCTTTTAAAGAACAAATAGAATTTTCTGTATTGAATAATGACAATACTACTACCGATTTTGATAAAGTTATTGAAAAATTAGGTAACTTGTCTAGCATAAATTATGTTACTGAAAAAGTTGAAGGAGCATTGAGTTTTAGAGTAAAATCTAACGAATATTTTATTCCAATGGGAGATGCAATTGATGTTGAAGCTGAAAAAGCTAAGTTAGAAGAAGAATTAAAATATACTGAAGGTTTCTTAAAATCTGTTCAAAAGAAATTAAGTAATGAGCGTTTTGTAAATAATGCTCCAGAAAAAGTAATTGCTATCGAACGTCAAAAAGAAGCAGATGCTTTATCTAAAATTGAAACAATAAAAGCTAGTTTAAATAGCTTGTAAAAAAACAGTACACTAGCTATGGCTGGCAAATGTACTTTAGAAAAGAGGTTCCAATTTATTGGAATCTCTTTTTGTTTTAATATTATTTTGCTTAAAATTCAATATATTTGAAAAAGAAAACACTACTTAATTAATTTTTAATATAACCTTAAAACAACACATGAAATATTTAAACTATATTTTAGTATTAGTACTTTTTTATTCTTGTCAAACAGATAAAAACTCTATAACTACATTTAAAAATTTAAACGACAGTATTAAAACTAAATATGCACCAGATAAAAGAGTTGCTATTTATGATGTTTCATATAAAAAAGCAGGAACTAATTTAATATTAGAAGGAGAAACAGATAATCCATTAGCTATTGAAGGTCTAAAAAGTAGTTTAACAGCTAAAGGAATAGTATTTATAGATAGTGTTTCAATTTTACCAGAGGCAACTGTAGGAGAATATACATATGCATTGGCAAATAATTCTGCATCGAATTTAAGAGGTAAAGGAAAACATTCTGCAGAGTTAGTTACTCAAGTTATTTTAGGAACAGAATTAAAAGTTTTAAAAAATGATGGGTCTTTTTCGCTAGTACAAACTCCAGAAAAATATATTGCATGGGTAGATAATGGTGGAATTGCATTTTTTACAAAAGATCAATTAAATAAATGGAATGAATCTGAACTTATAATTTATACAAAAACTACAGGGAATTCTTATCAAGATTCTGATTTCAAAATTATTTTAACAGATATGGTTCTTGGAGGAAAAGTTAAATTAATTGAAGAATTAGCAAACAGTTTTAAAGTTGAATTTCCTGATGGAAGAGTTGGTTTTCTTAAAAAAGACGACGCCGAAAAATATAAGCAATGGTTAATTCATTTAAAACCTTCTAAAGAATTAGTAGAACGTTATGCTAAAAGTTTGTTAGGTTCGCCATATTTATGGGGAGGAACTTCTACAAAAGCAATGGATTGTAGTGGTTTTGTAAAAACTGTGTATTTAATGAATGGTTTTGTAACACCGAGAGATGCTTCTCAACAAATTTTAAAAGGTGAAATTGTTGATAAAAATTTAGAGTTAGAAGGTTTAGAAAAGGGAGATTTAATGTTTTTTGGTACTAAAGCAACAGCTGATAAAAAACAACGTGTTACTCATGTAGGTATTTGGTTAGGAAATGGGAAACAAGAATTTATTCATTCTTCAAAAAGAGTGCGTTTAAATTCTATGGATCCAACTTCTGACGCCTATGATGCTTGGTGTGGAGAGCATTATTTAGGAAGTAGAAGGTATTTAGATGTTGAAAGTAAGGAGCTTATAAAACTTTAAGTTTTATTTAATTACAGAAAAGAGACTGTCTGAAAAGTATAGAAACCTGTCATTTTGATTTTATTTCAAAATCTCATCTTACTGATAATCAATCACTATGAGAACCTAAAATAAATTCAGGTTGACGAAAATTTAACTTTTTAGACAGTCTTTTTTTTTATTGAAAATAATCTAGTAATTAGCTTAAAATAGTTTCAATAGCCGTTAATTCTTCCTTTGAAAAAGTAGTATTATCTATTGCTTTTAAACTATCTAAAATTTGTGCTGTTTTACTAGCGCCAATTAAAACAGATGTAATTCTATTATCTTTTAAAATCCAAGAAATAGCCATTTGAGCTAAACTTTGCTCTCTTTTTAAAGCAATTTCGTTTAGTTTTTTTATTTTAGAAAGCTGCTTATTAATTTGTTCCGTTTTTAAATACCTACCATCTTTTATAGCTCTAGAATCTTCAGGAAAACCATTTAAATATTTATCGGTTAACATTCCTTGCGCTAATGGCGAAAAAGCGATAGCACCAACACCTTCTTTTTCAATTAAGTTTAACAATCCATCTTCAACCCAACGGTCTAACATACTATATCTAGGTTGGTGAATTAAACATGGTGTTCCCAATTCTTTTAAAATTTTAAATGCTTCTGCTGCTCTCTCTGGTTGATAGTTAGAAATACCAACATACAGTGCTTTTCCTTGGCGAACCATTAAATCTAAAGTGCCCATAGTTTCTTCTAAAGGCGTATCATAATCTGGACGGTGATGGTAAAAAATATCTACATAGTCTAAATTCATACGTTTTAAACTTTGATCTAAACTAGCGGTTAAATACTTTTTAGAGCCGAAATCGCCATAAGGCCCAGGCCACATATCATAACCTGCTTTTGATGATATTATTAATTCATCTCTATATTTTTTGAAGTCTTTTTTTAATATTTTTCCAAAGGTAGTTTCAGCAGAACCATAAGGAGGACCATAATTATTTGCTAAATCAAAATGTGTGATTCCGTTATCAAAAGCACATTTTATTAAATTTTTAGCATTGTTAAAATCGTCTTTTTCTCCAAAATTATGCCATAGACCTAAAGATAGTTCAGGAAGTAATAAGCCACTTTTACCTGTTCTTCTGTAGCTCATGTTGTCATATCTTGAAGCGCTTGCTTCATATTTAAATTTTTTACTCATAATTTTTTATTATCAGGTTAGATTTTAAATATCTTTATAATTATTTTATAGGTGTAAAAATAAAGCGTATTTAATAAGAAATAGTTGATTTTAGATTAAGAATCTTCTTTTGGAGCTTTGTCTTTGTGCTTAAAACGTTTATGAGTCCAAAAATAAAACTCAGGATTTATTCTAATTTGTTTTTCAACTTTTTCTAAAAATATGTCGGTTATTTGGTAATCTTCAAATTTTGTAGCATTATCTGTAATTAAGCTAAATGTAGTTTGGTAATATCCGCGTTTTATCCTTTGCACATCCATATAAACCACATTTAAATCGTATCTTTTAGCTAGCATTTCTGCACCGGTATGTATTGGTACTTTTATGCCTAGAAATTCACTCCAATAAAACGTCTTTTTTAACTGTGGAGATTGGTCGCTAAGCAAACCGTATATAGCTTGTACGTTGTTTTTCTGATTTTTTTTAATTTCAGAAATAACTTTAGAAGTTTGTACTAATGAAGTGCCAAACTTAGTTCTAGATTTTAATATTTGATTATTAAAATAAGGGTTGTTTATTTTTGTATAAGCAGCATAACCTTTGTATTTTACAAAAGAATCTAGGCTCATTATCCATTCCCAATTTGCATAATGTGGACCAACTAAAACAACGCTTTTACCATCTTTATATAAATCTGTAAAAAAATTAAGATTAGTATATTGATATCTTTTATAAATCTCTTTTTTAGAAACTGTAAAAGACTTTATCATTTCAATAAAAATATCGACAAAATGATGGTAAAATAATTTTCTAAGTTTAATAAGTTCTTTATCTGTTTTTTGAGGAAAAGTGAGTTTTAAGTTATAGAAAACCACTTTTTTTCTATAGCCAATAACATAATAGACTAATAAATATATTATATCAGATATAAAATATAAGATTTTGAATGGCAATATAGATAGTAACCAAATTATAGGGTAAACAAGAATGTATACAAGTAAATTCATAATAGTAAATGCAAATATCGTATTTAATTTTTGTTTCTTAACAACTATCAATTCAATATCATTAAATTTTTATACTTTAGTGAATTAATGTTAAAATTTTTTAAATGAATATAGACAAAACACTACTAATATTAATAATTGTTAATGTGCTTGTTTCTATGAAGGGATTTAGCGACCGTTTGTTTTTTGATAAGTATAAATTTCATATTGGCGCAATTAATAGAGGTGAAAAAATTAGAATGTTTACTTCTGGATTTTTACATGTAGATTATTTGCATTTAATTTTAAATATGTATGTGTTGTATATTTTTGCACCTATTATAATTTTTAAATTAGGAGTTGTTAAATTTTTAATTCTTTATTTAGGAAGCTTAATAGCGGGAAGTATTTTGACATTAACCTATCATAAAAGTGAATTGTATTATAGCGCAGTTGGTGCTTCTGGTGCGGTTGCAGGTATAATTTATGGGGCAATTTTACTAAATCCTACAATGAGTTTAATGATGTTTCCATTACCAATACCCATTCCAGGTTATATTTTTGGAATTGGTTATTTGTTGTATTCAATCTATGGAATGAAAAAGCAGTTAGGAAATGTAGGGCACACAGCTCACTTAGGTGGTGCAATAGGAGGGTATGCTTTAACGTTATTAGTGTATCCAGAAGTTTTTTTAAATAGTACTTCTACAGTTATAATGTTGGGGATTCCAATTGTTTTGTTATTGCTTTTTGGAAATCGTTTAAAATAAAAAAAGCCAAACTTTTGTTTGGCTTTTTTTGAGCGAGAGACCGGGCTCGAACCGGCGACAGTCAGCTTGGAAGGCTGAAGCTCTACCAACTGAGCTACTCTCGCAATTGGTGATGCAAATATACAATCCTTTTTAACTTTTGCAAACGTTTTTTTAAGAAAATTTAATTTTTTTAGACTAAAAATTTCTGATTTTAAAAGTGTTTAATTCAGAATATTCATTTTCAATATGTTGGGTAAAGTTATTAATATCACGAAAAAATATTTAATCTGTTATTTTTTTGATTTTTTTTTCAAAAGCTATAAAAAAACATAAAAACAGGCTATAGTTTTATAATTATAGCCTGTTTGTTTAAAAAAATTTAACATTAATATTGACTAGAAGGTTATTTTAAGCTCTAGATTTTCGTTTTTTCATTTTTTTAGCTTCTAGTTTTTTTTGAATTTTTTCTTGTTTTTTCTTATTTAATTCTTCTTTAGTAAGTTTCTTTCTTAATACAGCCATTGTATATTATTTTAAAGTTTATATAAAATTTTCAATAACCTAAACTCTGTAACAATACATTATTTTAAATACGAGTATTACCATTCAATTCAATTTATTTTAAATTGAATTGATTCTATATGATAATAATGTAAAAGAGTTTTTCAGGCACACTCGTTATGCCTGTTTAATTCAGGAAGATAAGTTTACGTTTTAAAAACATAAAAGAACAAAACAACAAGTGGTTTACTGTTGAATGTAAGCAATAAGTATGTTTTGTTTTTACGAAATACATTTTTAAAATATTACATGAAATAAATAATAATTTAGGGTAAAATTAATCATAATGTTCTAAATTACCTAATTTAGATTTAGAGTTTGTTTTTTTAATAATCATAAACATTTTTGTTATAAATTAGCTTTATTTTATTTATAATATTTAATTAAAAATGATTGAAGTTAAAAAGATTACAGCAGAAGAAACTTTTGAAATTAGACTAGAGGTTTTACGAAAAAATATACCACTGCCTTATGAGTTTAAAGGCGATTTTGATGCTGAAACGTTTCATCTTGGTGCTTTTAAAGAAGGAAAATTAATTGCAGTGTCTAGCTTTATGAAAGCTGAAAATAATAATTTTAAAGGAAAACAATACCAGTTAAGAGGTATGGCAACCATAGAAAAACACCAAGGTTTTGGGGCTGGAAAACATTTAATACTTGAAGCTGTAGAAATTTTACGAAAAAAAAATATCGATTGTTTGTGGTGTAATGCGCGAGTAATTGCATTAGATTTTTATAAAAAACAAAGGTTTTTAATTTTTGGAGATAAATTTGATGTACCATTTATTGGAAATCATTTTGTAATGTATAAATACTTAAATTAAAGATGCGTAGATTTTTATTATATTGTTTTTTTGTTATGTTTTGTTTTTCAGTTTTTTCTCAACAGAATTTTAGTGAAAAAGCTTTAATGGGTAGGGGAGATTTAGTTTTGGAAGGAACTTCTTATAAGTTACAAAAAGAAACTTTACAAGCTTTTAAAGAAATGAAAAAAGCAGCACTTAAAGAGGGTATAGATATAAAAATTGTTTCAGGATATAGAAGTTTTAACCGTCAAAAAAATATTTGGAATAGAAAGTACAATTTATATATTTCACAAGGCTTAGCGCCTGATAAGGCGCTTCAGAAAATAATAGAGTATTCTACTATTCCTGGTACATCTCGTCACCATTGGGGAACTGATTTTGATATTATTGATGGTTCTGTTAAAGCTCCTAAAAGTCTTTTGATTGAAAGTAATTATGAAAAAAATGGTGTGTATGCTAAATTAAAAAAATGGATGGATACACATGCCGAATCTTTTGGATTTTACTTAGTTTATACAAATATAAGTTCAAGAAAAGGTTTTAAATACGAGCCTTGGCATTATACATATAAGCCGCTTTCTGACCAAATGTTGCTAGAATTTAGAAAAATTAATTTAATTGAGTTCTATAAAAATATTGAATTGAATGGAAGTCAATATTTAACAAAAGAATTTCTAAGTAAATATACTTCGGAGAATATTTTAGATATAAATATAGATTTAATAAATAATTAACATATTGTATAGTGTCGTTTATTAAATAAAAAATAAGTAAATTTGATTTTTATAAAGAAAAATTGAAACTATTTATTAATTTCCCTCTATTAATATAGTAAATGCTAAAAAAAAATATATTTTTTATTTTATTTTTAATTACTTTTAAAAGTAGTGCAATTACTAGTATTTATTATACACTGTATGAAAATACGACAGAAGAATTAGTAGATACAACTAAAGTTTCGGAAATACTTAATGTTGCTAAAACCTTTTATAGTCTTCAGAAAATAGACTCATCTTACCATTATTATAAGAAAGGCTTAGTATTAGCAAAACAGATTAATTCAAAACCTCATATTGCAGAATGTCTTTATAATATTGCAATTTATTATGAAGATAACTATCAATATAATGTTGCTATTAAGTATTACGAAAATGCAATACCGCTATTTCAGGAATTAAATAAAATTAAAAAGGTAGCCGAAATAAAAATGCAAATAGGCTATAACTATTCATTATTAACAGAAGGAGATAAAGCAATTGATTACTATTTTAAATCGTTAATTCATTATCAAGATTTAAGAGATGAAGATGGTGTGGCAGATAATTATATTGGTATAGGTCATTTATATTATGATAATGAGAATTATGAATTTGCAGAAAGGTATTATAAAGATGCTTTAGATATTTATGTAAATTTAAAAGATACTCTAGGTATTGCAACTTGTTATACTAATATGGCAAATGCAATAATAGATGCTGACATTTACTCTAATGGTGTTGATTATTACTTTAAGTCTATTGAATTACAAGAGGCTTTAAAAGAATATGAAGGTGTTGCAATAAACTTCAATAATATAGGAGATTATTATATGGAGTTAGGTCTGTATGATGAAGCTAAAGTGTATTTTAATAAATCATTAGATAAGATTTCTCAATTAAAAATTGATGAATATTTATACGCATTACTTTATTTAAACCTTTCAGATCTTGAAAATAGAGCTAAAAATTATAATAAAGCCATTTATTACGGAAATAAAAGTCTTGAAATTTCAGAAAAGTTAGGAATGCAAGATTATAAAATGAATAACTTAAAAAATTTAGCAATAGCCTATGAAAATAAAGGGAATATATCTAAGTCGCTTAAACTTTTAAAACAATATACAAAGTTAAATGACACTATTTTAAAGACTAGTAAATATAAAAAAGTGCTGTTATTTAATGCATTAAATAAGTTAGAGGAATCTAGTTTTAAAATCAATCAACTTTCAGAAAAAAATGAAATTGAAAAAAAAATAATGTATTTTTTGGTAATTGCATTCACCATTTTTGGTGTTTTTGTAATTATTTTAATTTTGCAACAAACTTCTAAAAAGAAGGCTTACAATTTATTAGAGTTTAAAAATCATCAAATTAGTAGAATGCATGAAGAAATTAAATTGCAGACTAATAATTTAAAATTATTAAATGATACTAAAGATAAACTCTTCTCAATTATTGCACACGATTTAAAAAATCCATTCAATTCAATTAGAGGTTTTACAGAGCTTTTAATTGAAAATATTGCTATTTATGACGAAGAAAAACAACTAAAATTTTTAAAAATAGTTAAGGGTTCAACCACAAAGGCATCAGAATTATTAAACAACTTATTAATTTGGGCCAATTCTCAATCGGGAACTTTAAAATTTAATCCCGTTAAAATTGAATTGATAAAACAAATTGCAGATGTAATCTCTTTAGTTGAAATTCAAGCCATAAATAAAGAAATAAGTATATTTAATAATGTTTATCATAATTTGTATGTTGATACAGATGAAAATATGTTAAATACAATTTTAAGAAATTTACTATCTAATGCTATTAAGTTTACTAAAACGGGTGGCGAAATTTATATAAGTTCTACTGTTGAAGAAAATTTTGTTACAGTACAAGTAAAAGATAGCGGAATAGGAATGTCTCAAGAAACTATTAATAATTTATTTTCTATAGAGAATAAAGTAAGTAGTATTGGAACTGCAAACGAACAAGGATCTGGTCTAGGGTTAATACTTTGTAAAGATTTTGTTGAAAAAAACGGTGGTAAAATTTGGGTGGAAAGTACTTTAAATAAAGGGAGTGTATTTATGTTTTCTTTACCGATTTATAAAAATTAAATTTCTATTTGTTTTACGCTATTACTAAGTATTAAAATAAAAATGTATTAGAATTTAGTTTTTGAAAACTCTTTTTGTACATTGAAATTTCTAAATAAATAAAAATGACCTCCATAGAAAAATCAACATTTGACTTTTTAAAAACACTTAAAAATAATAACAATCGCGAATGGTTTACTGAAAATAAACCCCAATTTCAAATTGAACAACTTAAAGTAAAAAAATTCTACAATGCGTTAATGGAACGCTTAAAATTACATGATACAATAGATAGATTTAAGTTTTTTAGAATTTATAGAGATGTACGTTTTTCAAAAGATAAAACACCTTATAAAACACATTTTTCAGGGTCGTTTTCTAGAGCAACTAAAAGATTAAGAGGTGGTTATTATTTGGAAATAAATCCTGAAGAAAGTTTTTTAGCAGGTGGTTTTTGGGATCCTAATAAAGAAGATTTATTTCGAATTAGAAAGGAATTTGAAATGGATACTACCGAAATTCGTGCTATAATAAACAGTGAAAATTTTATAAAATATTTTGGTAAATTAGAAGGTACTGCATTAAAAACAGCTCCAAGAGGATTCGATAAGGAACATCTAGATATAGATTTAATACGAATGAAACAGTTTATTGTAATTAGAAAATTTACAACTAAAGAAGTTTTGGCTTCAAACTTTTTAGATGAAGTAGATGCTAGTTTTAAGGCAATGCGTCCGTATTTTGATTATATGAGTGAAATACTTACAACAGATTTAAATGGAGAATCTATAATAGATTAAACACATCTTTTGAAAGAGGTAGATTGAACACGGAATAAAAAAAATTAAATTTTAAACAACTCGTTTAATTTCGTTTTAAATAATGAATACCACTTTAAAAATTCTTTATATTTGTAAGCCATAAAAAATACACAAAATCTATGATTTTTATCGATAATGAAGGGAATACTGATCCTAAATTAAATTTAGCATTAGAAGAATATGCTTTAAGAAATTTTGATGCTTCTACAGATTATTTATTGTTTTATATAAACAAACCATCTATAATTATTGGACGAAATCAAAATACTTTAGAAGAAATTAACCAAGAGTATATAGATGCAAATAATATTGAGGTTGTTAGGCGTATTTCTGGAGGTGGAGCAGTATATCATGATTTAGGAAATTTAAACTTTAGTTTTATTACCAATCACGATGGTAAAAGTATTAGTAACTTTAAAAAGTTTACGGCACCAGTAATTCGTGTGTTAAATGCTATGGGAGTTACTGCTGAGTTAAAAGGTCGTAATGATATATTGGTAGATGAAAAGAAAATTTCTGGTACAGCTCAATTTTCTACAGGAAAAAGAATGATTAGCCACGGTACTCTGTTATTTGATACAGATATGGGTGAAGTTAGTAAGGCACTTCAAGTAAAAATGAGTAAAATTCAGTCTAAAGGTCATAAATCTGTAAGAAGTCGTGTTGCAAATATTAGTGAGTTTTTAAAAACTCCTATTACAATGGATGATTTTAAACAGCAATTACTTAATGGATTGTTTGAAGCGCGTGAACATTTTGAAATTCATAAGTTAACTGAAGCTGAATGGAATGCTGTGCATCAACTAAAAGCTGAAAAATATGATTTATGGGAATGGAATTATGGACGTTCGCCTAAATTTAATATACAGCGCAGCAAACGTTTTGCTATAGGTGAAATAGACCTGCGTATTTTTGTTGAAAAAGGACTTATTTCTGAGTTTAAAGTATTTGGAGATTTCTTTGGAAGACAGCCTATTTCAGATCTTGAAACCTTGTTAATTGGTGTGCCTTACGATAAAAATGAAATTTCTAAAAAGCTTGAAGGGGTTGTTGTAGAAAATTATTTTGGGAAATTAGAAAAATTAGATTTTATAAATCTTGTTTATGGTAATGATTAATTAGCATTAAGTTTAAAAAAACATAAAAACGAGAAAAAGGCAATGAAAAAATCATCGCCTTTAACTTACTAATTTGTGTAAACTCTATTTTAGTTAGTTAAATATTAACTATTTCTTTCTAATAATGCCATATAAAAACCATCGTAACCTGTTTTAAAAGGTGAAACTTTATGGTCTTTTATAATTCTAAAATTAGTATTGTTTTTTAGAAATTTCTTTACTTGAAGTTCGTTTTCAGAAGGTAAAATAGAACAGGTAGCATACACTAACTTTCCATCAATTTTTACTAATTTAGAATAGTTTTCTAATATTTCAGCCTGAGTTTTAATAATGTTTTCAACAAATTCAGGTTGTAATTTCCATTTACTGTCTGGATTTCTTCTTAAAACACCAATTCCACTACAAGGCGCATCAATTAAAACTCTGTCTGCAGTACCTTTCATTTTCTTAAAGACTTTAGTAGTATCTAATACTTTGGTTGTAACATTATGTACACCAGCTCTACGTGTTCTAATTTTTAATTTTTTCAATTTACTTTCGTAAATGTCTGTTGCAATTACCTGACCTTTGTTTTCCATTAAAGCAGCTAAATGTAATGTTTTTCCACCAGCACCAGCGCAAGTGTCTATTACTTTCATACCTGGTTTAACATCTAAATATGCAGCAACTAATTGAGAAGAAGCATCTTGTACTTCAAACAAACCATCTTTAAAACAATCTGTTCTAAAAACGTTGGCGCGTTCTACTAATTTTAAAGCATCTGGATAACCATCAATAAAAGAGGTGGCAATGCCTTCGTCTGCTAATTTTTTTCTTAAAGAAGCTTTGTTCGTTCTTAGTGTATTTGTACGTAAAATAACTTCAGCTTGTTTATTTAAAGCAGCAATTTCTTTAGTCCAATGTTTTTCACCTAATTCTTTTACACCTATTTCATCCAACCAATCTGGAATAGATTCTTTAAACACTCTAACTTTTTGAAGTTCATCAAATTTACCTTTAATTCTTCTTTCTGGAACACCTTGTAATTGGTTCCAGTCTGGTAATTTGTAACCTTTTAGAACTGCAAAAACAGCAAAGTTTTTCCAAACATTTTCTGTTGAATAGTGAGATTTTGTTCCAGCTATTTCGTTGTACAGTCGTTTCCAACGTACCATTTCGTAAATAGTTTCTGCAACAAATTTTCGGTCTCTAGCTCCCCAACGAGCATCTCTTTTTAGTGCTTTTTGCACTACTTTATCGGCATATTCACCTTCATTAAAAACAAGTTTTATTGAATCTATTACGGTAAACACTAAATTTCTATGTAATCTCATGTGTAAAAAATAAGTCTGCAAATATACGAAATTAGATGATAAGATATTGCTATTTGCTATGCGAATTATTATCTTCGTCATTTTAACAAAAAGAATGTCTATTTATAGCTTAAATACTTCAATATCATATTTAAAAGGTGTAGGTCCCAATAGAGCCGATTTATTAAAATCGGAATTAGGGATTTTTACATTTGGTGATTTAATTAATTTTTTTCCAAATAGGTATATAGATAGGACTCAGTTTTTTAAAATTAATCAATTACAGCAAAACTCTTCAGAAATTCAGGTAATTGGTAAAATAACAAATATTAGAACCGTACAGCAAAAAAGAGGAAGTAGGCTAGTTGCAACCTTTAGAGACGAAACTGGTACTATGGAACTGGTTTGGTTTAGAGGTGCAAAATGGATTAAAGACAATCTAAAAACAAACACTCCGTATGTTATTTTTGGAAAAACAACTTTTTTTAATGGTTTGTTTTCTATGCCACATCCAGAAATGGATTTGTTGGCAGATTATAAAAAGAATTTGCGTAGCGCCATGCAACCTATTTATCCTTCAACTGAAAAATTAACCAATAAAGGAATTTCAAACAAAGTAGTTTCTAAAATGATTCAGAATTTGTTTGAAGAGGTACACGGTAAATTTAGCGAAACACTTTCGCCTTCAATAATAAAAGAGTTACACTTAATTTCTAAAAGAGAAGCCTTATTAAATATTCATTTTCCTAGAAATCAAGAATTACTTACCAAAGCACAAAATAGGTTAAAATTTGAAGAATTATTTTTTATTCAATTACAATTAATCAGAAAAAAACTGGTTAGAAAAGCAAAAATTAAAGGTTTTAATTTTACTGAAATAGGAGAAAATTTCAATAATTTTTATAAAAATAATTTACCTTTCGATTTAACAAATGCACAAAAACGTGTGTTGAAAGAAATTAGAAAAGACCTTGGTTCTAATGCACAAATGAATCGTTTATTGCAGGGAGATGTTGGTTCTGGAAAAACAATTGTTGCTTTATTAACAATATTAATTGCTTTAGACAATGATTTTCAGGCGGCATTAATGGCGCCAACTGAAATTTTAGCAACACAGCATTACAATTCAATTGTAGAAATGTTAGATGGTTTAAATGTTTCAGTGAAATTGTTAACAGGATCAACCAAAATAAAAGAACGAAGAATAATTCATAAAGAATTGTTATCTGGTGAATTAGATATTTTAATTGGTACGCATGCGCTGATTGAAGATAAAGTGAAATTTAAAAATTTAGGTATTGCAATTATAGATGAACAGCATAGATTTGGTGTAGCTCAACGTTCTAAAATGTGGCAAAAAAACACATTACCACCACATATTTTGGTGATGACAGCAACTCCAATTCCTAGAACTTTGGCAATGAGTGTTTATGGAGATTTAGATATTTCTGTAATTGATGAATTACCTCCAGGAAGAAAAGAAGTAAAAACAGCCCATAGATACGATGCTAACAGATTATCTGTTTTTAAATTTTTAAAAGAAGAAATTTTAAAAGGACGTCAAGTGTATGTGGTGTATCCGCTAATTAACGAGTCTGAAGCAATGGATTACAAAGACTTAATGGATGGATACGAAAGTATCTCTAGAGAATTTCCATTACCAAATTACCAAATAAGTATTGTACACGGTAAAATGAAATCGGCAGATAAAGAATACGAAATGCAACGTTTTATTAATGGTGAAACTCAAATTATGGTAGCAACAACTGTAATAGAAGTTGGGGTAAATATTCCAAATGCAAGTGTTATGGTAATAGAAAGTGCAGAGCGTTTTGGACTTTCACAACTTCATCAATTACGAGGTAGAGTAGGACGTGGAGCTGAACAAAGCTACTGTATTTTAATGACTAGTTTTAAACTTTCTTCAGATGCCAAAATTCGTTTAAATACAATGGTTGATACTAGCGATGGATTTAAAATTGCAGAGGTAGATTTAAAATTACGTGGACCAGGAAATTTAATGGGAACACAGCAAAGTGGGGTTTTAAATTTGCGTATTGCAGATATAGTTAAAGACGCTCCGCTATTAAAAAAAGCACGAAGTATGGCTATAGACGTATTAACAAAAGACGCATCATTAAAAACTCCAGAAAACGCTCCAATTAGAAATGCATACCAACAAATTAGCAAAAGCAGTACTATTTGGGCTAATATTAGTTAAAAATATTTGTCTAAAAGCATCAAAAAAGTTGTATAATTTCTAACTTTTAAATTGTATTAATTATCTTTGCACCCTGTTAAAAATAAAATCTAAAGATGAAAATATCATATAATTGGTTAAAGCAATTTTTAAAAGTTGATTGGGAAGCTCAAAAAACAGGTGAATTGTTAACTGATTTAGGACTTGAAGTTGAAGGAATTGAGACTGTAGAATCCATAAAAGGAAGCTTAGAAGGAGTTGTAATAGGGAAAGTTTTAACTTGTATTCAGCATCCAAATGCAGATAGGTTAAAAATAACTACCGTAGATTTAGGATTAGAAGCTCCAGTTCAAATAGTGTGTGGAGCACCAAATGTAGCTGCAGGGCAAACTGTACCAGTAGCAACTATTGGAACTACCTTGTATGATGATAAAGGTAAAGGCTTTAAAATTAAAAAAGGTAAAATTAGAGGCGAAGAAAGTTATGGAATGATTTGTGCTGAAGATGAACTTGGTTTAGGAAGTAGCCACGATGGAATTATGGTCTTAGATGAAACTTTAAAAGTTGGTACGCCAGCAGCTGAAGTTTTTAATATTGAAAAAGACGAAGTTTTTGAAATTGGTTTAACACCTAACAGAGCAGATGCTATGAGTCATTATGGTACTGCAAGAGATTTAAGAGCTGGTTTAATTCAACAAGATATTCCTTTAGAATTAATATCGCCATCGGTAACAGAATTTCATGTAGACGATAGAAGTTTACGTTTTGATGTAGTTGTTGAAGATGTTGAAAAAGCACCAAGATATACAGGTGTAACAATTTCAGATATTACAGTAAAAGAATCTCCAGAATGGATTAAAAATAGATTAAAAGCAATTGGTTTAACCCCTATAAATAATATTGTAGATGTTACAAATTATGTATTGCACGAATTAGGGCAACCATTACACGCTTTTGATGCATCAAAAGTAAAAGGAAATAAGGTAATTGTAAAAACGTTACCAGCAGGTACTAAATTTACAACTCTAGATGAGGTTGAACGCGAATTACATGAAGAAGATTTAATGATTTGTAATGGTAATGAAGAACCAATGTGTATTGCAGGTGTGTTTGGAGGTTTAAATTCTGGTGTTACCGAAAATACAACTTCTATATTTTTAGAAAGTGCCTATTTTAATCCTGTTGCAGTTAGAAAAACAGCAAAAAGACACGCGTTAAATACAGATGCATCTTTTAGGTTTGAAAGAGGAATAGATCCTAATATTACAAAATATGCATTAAAAAGAGCTGCAAATTTAATTTTAGAAGTGGCAGGTGGTAAAGTTTCTTCAGAAGTTATGGATTATTACCCTACCAAATTTGAAGCAAACCAAGTGTATTTGTCTTTTGAAAAAATGGATCGTCTAATTGGAGCAAAAATACCAAGAGAAACAGTTAAAAATATATTAGCTTCTTTAGATATTAAGTTTAATAGTGTAACTGAAGGAGGAATCGGGTTAAGCATTCCTGCATATAGAGTTGACGTTACAAGAGAAGCCGATGTAATTGAAGAAATTTTACGTGTTTATGGTTATAATAATGTAGAATTTTCACATAAATTAAATACTTCAATTGCCTTTTCAGATTTTGATGAGGTTAAGATAGAAAATATAGTAGCCAATCAATTAGTTGCTCAAGGTTTTAACGAAACTATGGCAAACTCTTTAACAAAAGCAAGTTATGGAGAACTTACACAAATGATTAATAATGACCATAACGTAGCAATGTTAAATCCGTTAAGTAGCGATTTAGGTGTAATGCGTCAATCGTTATTATTTAGTGGTTTAGAATCTGTTATTTACAATATAAATAGAAAAAATAACGCTTTAAAATTCTTTGAGTTTGGTAAAACATACCATAAATTTGAAAGTGGTTATTCTGAACAAAAACATTTAACATTATTTGTTTCTGGAAATAGAACAAAAGAAAGTTGGAATGTGGTTCAAAAAACATCAGATTTCTTTTATTTAAAAGGTATTGTTAAAACAATATTACAACGTTTAGGAATTAATAAAGTAAAAATAACACCTACTAAAAACGATGTGTTTTCTGAAGGAGTTACTCTAAGTTTAGGTAAAATTAAATTGGTAGATTTAGGTGTTGTAAAACGTGCTATAAATAAAGAATTTGGAATTAAACAAGAAGTTTTATTTGCAGATTTTATATGGGAAAATTTATTAAAGGTAGGTGGTAAGTCTTCTATTAATGTTTCTCAATTGTCAAAATTTCAAGCAGTTAAACGCGATTTTTCTTTATTATTAGATAAAGAAGTTACGTTTAATGAAATTTATAATTTAGCTTTCCAAGCAGAAAAAAAATTATTGAAAGAAGTTGATTTATTCGATGTTTATGAAGGAGATAAATTAGAAGAAGGTAAAAAATCATACGCAGTTAGCTTTTTAATTCAAGATGAAAACAAAACGTTAACCGATAAACAAATTGATAAAGTAATGCAAAAACTGCAACAAACATTTGAGAAAAATGTTGGAGCAACATTACGATAAGTTATAGCGTAAATAATTTAATAAAAGAGCCCATTAAAATTTATTTTAATGGGCTCTTTGTAATTTTCACTTTTACACTTTTTTAAATACATTTGATTAGGGTTTAACAATAAGCAATATTATTTAAACGGTAAATAAAATGTTTACTAAAGATAAATTATTTATGAAACAGTAAATCAATAAAATGAATAGAAAAACAAAGTTTATAATCTTTACGTATGTAGTATCATTTATAATTTTCTTAATAATTTGGATGATTTTACACGTTACATTTAAAAACTTAACTCCCGGATTTAAAGGAATGATTGCTGCTGGATTTTCTTTTTTTCTTTCACCTAAAATAAAGGTATATAAAACACAATCTGGAAAACAAATGCTATTGAAATGGATTTTTTTAAGAAAAACAATTACAATTTAATAGCTTGTTGTAGCAATTATTAAACAAATTATAAAAAGTGTAAGCCAAATTAAATTTAACACGATTGAAAATACCTAAAATAAAAAAACAAAAACCACAGATAAGTCTTTTTCAACTTTTTAAGAAATTAATAAGTTACGTAAAACCATATAAATATTTAGTAATTGCTACATTGTTTTTAACATTGCTTGGTTCATTTTTAGCACAAGTAAATGCCCTGGTTTTACGTTATGCTGTTGATGAACTTACGTTATTAACTGAAGCAGATAATGGGTTTAAAGACGGAATTTCACTTTTAGTAACAATCAGTATTATTTTGCTTGCTAAAGAGTTGATTTATGCTATAATACAATATGGGCAAAAGTTTTATGGCGAAAAAATGAAAATATATATCTCTCGTGATTTTGCGCAAAATGTAGTAGATAAAATTTTAACCTATAAAATGTCTTTTTACAGCTCTACAGAGAATGAAAGTGGGAAATTGCAAACAAGAATTGATTTAGGTATTTCAAGTCTTACTCAGTTGGTTAAAAATTTCTTTTTAGATATTCTTCCATTATTTTCAAATGCAATAATAGCATTGTTTTTTATGTTTCAAGCTAATTTTTATGTAGGCTTGGTTAGTTTGGGTATTATACCAATATTTTTTTATATCAGTAGTTTACAAGCTAATAAGTTAAAAGGTTTTAGACGAAGAATGCGAGGTTTTAGAGAATCTAGAAATAATGGTATTATAGATTTAATAAACTCAATAACCGTTATAAAATCGTTTACCCGAGAAGATTCTGAAAGTAAAAAACACGAAGATATTCAATTTAATATGACCGAAAACCAAATGAAAACGCGTCAATTAAGTTTTTTATTTAATGGAGTTAATGTATTTATTGAACAGTTTGGAGTAGTTATTATAATTATTTTAACTTCCTATTTTGTGTTAAATGGGACAATGACCATTGGAGCAATTATGTTTCATATATTATTATTTAACAATGTTTCTGCTCCCATTAGAGAATTGCATAGAATTTACGATGAGGT
This sequence comes from Lutibacter sp. A64, assembly GCF_022429565.1. Taxonomy (NCBI): domain Bacteria; kingdom Pseudomonadati; phylum Bacteroidota; class Flavobacteriia; order Flavobacteriales; family Flavobacteriaceae; genus Lutibacter; species Lutibacter sp. A64. The sequence continues at coordinate 1,347,576 of NZ_CP092487.1, read as the reverse complement.
AAATGATGCCTTAATTTATTCTGAAGCATTTTTCGATATTATGGATGCTAATGATACAGAATTTGGTGGTACCTATATTCCTGAAAAAATTACAGGGAAATTTGAGTTAAAAAATGTAGATTTTGCCTATCCAAATGGCACAAAAGCATTGTTAAATGTATCAATGCTAATTAAACCAAATACTATCAATGCTTTGGTTGGTTTAAGCGGTGCAGGAAAAAGTACAGTAATTAATTTATTAGATAAATTTTTTGAACCAACCTCAGGAAGTATTCTTTTAGATGGGGTAGATTTAAAGGAATACAATACTGTTTGGTTGCGAAATAATATTGGGTTGGTTTTACAGAAAAATCATATTTTTAATGGTAGTATAAAAGAAAATATTTTATACGGAAAAGAAGATGCTACAGACGAGGAAGTTGTTGAAGCAGCAATAAAAGCTCATATTCACGAACAAATAATAGAATTACCAGATGGTTATAATTCTAAAGCTACTTTACTTTCTGGTGGACAAAAACAACGTGTTTCTATTGCTAGACTTTTTTTAAAAAATCCTCCAATTATTTTTCTTGATGAACCTACAGCAAGTTTAGATACTATTGCAACAGAACAAATAAAAAAGAGTTTAGATTCTATTAAAAAAGGACGTACTGTTATTATTATATCACATAGTATTTCACAAATAATAGATGCTGAAAATGTTATTGTTCTAGAAAAAGGAAAAGTTATAGAAGAAGGTTCTCACGAAGTTTTATATAATAACGAAAGTGCTTATTATAAAATTTTTAACGCTATGGCTAATAGTTTAAACTTAAATAAAATTACCAATACTATGAGCGATTAATTTATGTAGCTCTTTGGTAAAAACCATTTCAATTTTTTATAAACAAATACTATTTAAATTGTTTACTAGCTATTGTAATTACTAATAGTTAGTACAATTATTGTTTAATTTTTATTTAGATTAAACCTTTATAGCTTGTTATAATTAAATTAACTGTAAAAAATACAATTAATTAATACAATCAAAAAAGATTAGACTTATATTTATACTTTAAAACATAGAATGTGAATAATTTTAATTTATACGTAATAAATTAATCGTGAAAATATTCTTGTTTAAGTAATATTTTAATAAGTGAATATTTAATTATTCTCAATATATAAATTCAAATCTATCCAGTATAAACTAATTTTAAACACATGAAAAAACAGTTATTTTATTCATTTTTAATCTTGCTTCTTTTAGGTAACACGTTGTTTTCACAAAGCAAACAAGTTGATTGGGAAAATCCTCAATTTTTTGAACAAAACAAAGAACCTGCACGTAGTACAATGTTTCCTTTTACAAATAAGGAAGCTGCATTAAAAAATACTAAAGAGCATTCTCCTCGTTTTCAATCTTTAAATGGAAAATGGAAGTTTAACTGGGTAAAAAAACCGGCGGACAGACCTGTAGATTTTTATCAGAATAATTTTGATGTTAGTAATTGGGATGAAATAGAGGTACCATCAAACTGGGAAATAGAAGGTTATGGAATTCCAATTTATGTAAAAAGATTTCCTTTGGTTCCAGCACCACCATTTGTTGATCACGATTTTAATCCGGTAGGATCTTACCGTCGTACTTTTAATATTCCAAATACTTGGGAAAATCATAAAGTTATTGTGCACTTTGGATCAGTTAGGTCAGCTATGTATTTATGGGTAAATGGTAAAAAGGTAGGTTATAGTCAAGGAAGTAAGCTGCCAGCTGAATTTGATATCACATCTTATGTTAATAAAGGTGAAAATACTATTGCAGTTGAAGTTTACCGTTTTAGCGATGGTTCTTACCTTGAAGATCAAGATTATTGGAGATTGAGCGGTATTGAACGCGATGTTTATTTATACGCAACGCCAAAACTTTATATAAAAGATTATTTTGCAAAACCTGAACTAACTGAAGACTATAAGAATGGTCTTTTTAGTTTAGAAATTGATCTTAAAAATGAGAGTTCTAATAATTTTTCAGATGTTTTTGTTGAAGCAGAAATTTTAGATGGAACAACTGTTATTTCAAAAATGGAAACAACGGTTTTATTAGCTAAAAATAGTGCTAAAAAAATAAAGCTTCAATCTAAAATAGACACTCCAAAAAAATGGACTGCGGAAACTCCTAATCTATATACACTTGTTATAACTACAAAAGATAAATCTGGTAAAATACTGGAGACTGTTAGCTGTAAAATTGGTTTTAGAACTGTTGAAATTAAAGGCGGACAGTTACTTGTAAATGGTGTTCCTGTTTTAATTAAAGGTGTAAATCGCCACGAACACGATCCATATACAGGTCATATTATTTCTGAAGAATCGATGATAAAAGATATTGAGTTGATGAAAAAAGCAAATATAAATGCTGTTCGTTTAAGTCATTATCCTACAATGGAACGTTGGTACGAGTTGTGTAACAAGTACGGTTTATATTTGGTAGATGAAGCAAATCTTGAATCTCATGGTATGGGATATACTGAAGAGTTTACTTTGGCAAATAAACCAGATTGGAAAGCTGCACATTTAGACCGTATAATGCGTATGGTTGAACGTGATAAAAATCATCCTTCAATAATTATTTGGTCTTTAGGAAATGAAGCAGGTGATGGTTCTAATTTTGAAGCTTGTTCAGAATGGATTAAGCAAAGAGATTCATCTCGACCTATACACTATGAAAGAGCTGAATTAAAACCTCATACAGATATTGTTTGTCCAATGTACCCAAGTATTGATAGTATTGTTAAGTACGCATCTAAAGTGCAAAACAGACCTTTAATTATGTGCGAATATTCACATTCAATGGGAAATAGTACTGGGAATTTAAAAGAATATTGGGATGCTATTGAAAAGTACAAACATTTACAAGGAGGTTTTATCTGGGATTGGGTAGATCAATCTTTAGTAAAAACTACTGATGAAGGTGAAGAATATTGGGTTTATGGAGGTGAATTTGGTGATGAAAACGTACGTAGCGATAATAATTTTTGTATCAACGGAATTGTTAATGCAGATAGAACAGTGCATCCTGCGTATTGGGAAGTTAAAAAAGTATACCAATATTTAGGTGTAGAAGCAGTTGATCTTGCAAAAGGAACAATTCAATTAAAAAATAAATACCATTTTCTAAATTTAAACAATTTCGATCTTTATTGGAGTATTATTGCAGATGGAGTTGTAATTGCCGAAGAAAATATGGGAGGAATAGATGTGCCAGCACAAGAAAATAAAGAGCTAACTCTAAATATTCCAAAAATATCGATAAAAGAAGGTACAGAATATTTTTTAAAAGTAAGCTTATTGCAAAAAGAAGCAACACGATTTATTTCTAAAGGATATGAACTTGCCTGGGAGCAATTAAAAATGCCTTGGAGTAAGCCAGCAGAATTAGTTAATATCAAAAAAATTAAAGATCTTAAACTTACAACTCAAACAGCAAATTATACTATTGAAGGTGAAAATTTTAAAATTCAGTTTAAAAAAGAAGACGGAACAATAAATTCCTTTAATTTTAAAGGAACAGAATTTATTAGAACTGGATTAGAACCTGATTTTTGGAGAGCTCCAGTAGATAATGATCACGGGTTTAATATGCATTACGATAATAGACTTTGGCGTAATGCAGGTAAAGATCGTATTTTAAAGAAAATAACTGCAGAACAAATATCAGATAATCAAGTAAAAGTTACAGTAAGGTCGTTATTAAAAGATGCTAGAAACTCTTATTTTGAAACCATTTATAGCATTTATGGTAATGGAGATGTGGTAGTTGATAACAAATTTCAGAATGGTACTTTTGATCTTCCTGCAATTCCAAGAATTGGAATGAAAATGACTTTACCTGTTGAATTTGAAAAAATTACCTGGTTTGGCCGTGGTGAACACGAGAATTATTCCGATAGAAATACAGGAGCTCCTGTTGGCCTTTACACTGGTTCGGTAGCCGAGCAATATTTTGCGTATGTTAGACCGCAAGAAAATGGTAATAAAACAGATGTGCGTTGGGTAGCACTACAAAATAAAAGTGGAGTTGGGTTAATGGCTATTGGAGAACCTTTACTTAGTGTAAATGCTCAAAACTATACCATTGAAGATTTTGATTCCTACGGTAAAAATGAAGATAAACATACAATTGATGTTAAAAAGCGTAATTTAGTTACACTTAACTTAGATTATAAACAAATGGGAGTAGGAGGTAACGATAGTTGGGGAGCGAAGCCTTTAAAACAATACTTAATAAAGCCTAGAGTTTATACCTATAAATTTATTTTAAGACCTTTTTCAAAAGAGACAAACTTGGTAGAGCTAAGTAAAAAAATGTATTAGAAACTTAAAAGCCTCTAATTTTACATATTTATTTTTCATATTTTTACAATTAATAAGAATAAATATGTTGTAAAAAATACATTTTTATTAGAATTTTATATTCTTGGTATTATAATTGCTCTGTTAAAGCTTAAAAAAAGAGAAGATTTGTATGTTAATTAGTGTTTTAAACCTATAATACATTATAATTCTCCTCTTTTTCTATGTAAATATTTTATTAGAAATTAAAGAAAACACTATAAGTAGTTAACCCAATAATTTATAATATGAAAAAAATACTAACAATTATTATAATCGTTTCATCTTCGGTTGTAAATGGTCAAAGCTTAAAAGATTCTGTAAATGTTATTTACAAAAATTATTTTGATTTATTAAAAACAAAAGAAAAGTTAGATACAATTGCTCTTAAAGTTGAGAATTTTCAAGAGTTAATGGAATCTAACAATCAAAAAATTCAAAATTTAACTGAAGCAGAGCTTTTTGGATTAAAAAAACAATTAGATCAAAGACGAAAAAAAATTATAAATACTACAGAATTTGTTTTTGCATCTAACGCAAGTTTAAACGCTATTAAACAATTAGATGCAACAAGTGACTATTTAACACAAATTTCAAGTTTAAATAATCCAGATAATTCAGACTTAGGATTCTCTTTATCAGATGAAATTACATCTATTTTAGAGCAAGAAATAATAAAAGGAAAAAGTAAAATAAACGGAGTTAAAACATCAAAATTTTTACTTTTTGTAGATAATATTATAAAATCACCAATTACTCAAACACTTACAAGTGCTATTCCTGTTGCAAGTTCAATAAAATCTGTAGTAGATTTAGTAATGGTAAATGCCCTTAATGGTAAAGATACATCAATAGATGACGTTGTAGCCTTAAAAAATTCATTAAAAGTATATCTAGAACATTATGAAGGTTTGGCTAAAGCTCAAATTGAATTTGAACAAAATTTAGGAAACTTAGATATTAGAAAAGAAGGATTAGTTTTATTACTAACGCAATTTACTACTGAACGTTCCAATACTTTAAATCCGAATGCTATTTCAAAAGAAGATGAAAATTTATCTTTGACACAACTTATTAATAAATATTATACCAAAAGTATTGTTCAACAAAAGGTAGATAAAATTATTAATTCTAATGCCTCAGACCATAATGCTAATCTTACAAATAGCCAATTAATTTATCCAAATTACGCATTAAATCAGGCTAAATTTATTAGGGATGAAGTAGAATCTTTAAGTAAAGAATACATCTCAATATTATCGTCTTATCAATCTTCACTTAAAGATGTTCTTGAAAAAAGTAAAAGTATTGGTGATAAAACTCGTATAGATAATAAAATTTCAGAACTTGAAGGAAAACTATCAGTTGTAAAAAATACGTTTGACGATAATTTAAATATGCATAAATTAAATGCAACTTTTAATACGTTAATGAGTTATTAATAAATCTACTAAGTGTTTTTTAGAACACTTTATCATTTATTTAACATAACTTAAACATACCAAGTGGTATGTTTAAGTTAGTTTTGCATTATGCAACAAGAATTAAAGTCTGAAAGAACCAAAGACCTTATAATAGATAAAGCTTTTAAATTATTTTATGAAAATGGTTTTAAAACAACCAGTATTGATAAAATAATGAGAGAGACTACATTAAGTAAAGGAGCTTTTTATCATCATTATAAAAGTAAAAAAGACTTAGGGCTTGAAGTTATTAGTTTAAAAGTACAAAATCGCGTTGTAAAAGGTATGATTTTACCTTTAAAAGAACCTGGTGATGCGTACCAAATTCTTCAAAATGTTTTTATCAATCGCTTAAAAAAATTTTCTTTTTATGATAAGCAAAATGGATGTCCAATGAATAATTTAATCAATGAAATTGGAAACAATGAAGAAGCTTATCAAAAAGCCCTTAAAAATATTATTGAATTATGGAAAACAGCTTTGGTAGCGCTTATTGACAGAGGAAAACAAGAAAATACATTAAAACAACATATTTGTAGTAAGTCTACAGCAATTTATTTAATTAGTGCTTTTGAAGGTTTTAGAGGTATTAGAAAACTTTATGATAATGATGCTGTTCTAGAAACGTTTTTAGAAGGGCTTTCATTTTACTTAAAGCAATTAAAAATTTAATTTTTTTTAACTAAAAACATACCATTTAGTATGTTTTATAAATAACAAACAGAATGAAAAATGAAAGAAGAGATTTTATTAAAAAATCTACATTATTAGGATTAGGAATAGCAGCAACACCACAATTTGGAATAGCAGCAAATAAAACAGAAACAATAACAGAAATTAGTGGTAAAAGACCTAAAGTGTTGTTTTTTGATGTAAATGAAACCTTATTAGACCTAACAGCTATGAAAGAAAGTGTAGGGGAAGTACTTGGTAATAGAAGTGATTTATTACCGCTATGGTTTACAACAATGTTACAATACTCATTAGTATCAACAGTTGGAAGACAATACAACGATTTTGGAATTATTGGTTCAGCTGCATTGCAAATGGTAGCAGCAAATAACAATATTAAATTAACTGAAAGTCAGGCTAAAGAAGCAATATTAACACCAATAAGATCTTTGCCAGCGCACCCAGAAGTTAAAGCTTCATTGTCGCGTTTAAAAGAAGCTGGTTATAAATTAGTATCCTTTACTAATTCTTCAAATAAAGGTGTTGAAACGCAGTTTAAAAATGCAGGATTAATTGACTATTTTGATGAAAGATTGAGTATTGAAGATTTAGGTAAATTTAAACCGCACACAGATGCTTATGATTGGGCAGCTAGAAAAATGAGAATTAAACCAAGTGAATGTTTACTAGTTGCAGCCCATGGTTGGGATATTGCTGGTGCAATTTGGGCAGGATGGAGAGGTGCTTTTATAAGTAGACCAGGAGCTCAATTATATCCTCTAGCTCCAAATCCAGAAATAAACGAATCTAATTTAAAATTAGTAACTGATAAATTAATAACACTAAAATAAGATGAAAAATATAATCAATAAAATTATAGATGTAGTATCAATACTAGTGCTTTTATATTTTTCATTTCCCAAAATTTTAGGTTTACCGCAAAGTGTTGCTGGTTTTGTTCAATTTGAAAGCGTTTTGGGGATCAATGCCGATTTCTTTAGGCTATTTACAGGTTTTTCTGAATTAGCAATGGCTCTTTTAATTGTAGCTTATATGATTAAAAATAAAATAATAATAGGTAAAATTGCATACCTTTTTTTATTAGCAACAATGTTATCAGCCTTGTTAATAGAATTTTTTGTTAGACCACAACCAGTATTACTATTAGTTGTAATCGCTATTGTACTATCTATATTTTCAATTTATAAATTAAAATCATTTCAAACTAATGAGTAATATACAAAATAAAGTAATTTTAGTTACGGGTTCTTCTAAAGGAATTGGAAGAGAAGTTGCTATTCTTTTAGCAAAAAATGGGGCAAAAATTATTGTCAATCATTCTAATAGTCAGAAAGAAGCTGATGAAACAGTTAATGAAATTCAAAAAAATGGAGGAGAAGCTATTGCTATAAAAGCTGACGTTAGCGATAGAGATCAGGTTAAACAATTGTTTGATAAATCAATAGCATCTTTTGGTAGAATTGATGTTTTGGTTAATAATGCAGGTACTATGATTTCAAAAAAATTGAAAGATTGTACTCAACAAGATTTTTCTAAACAATTTAATGTTAATGTAAAAGGTGTTTTTAATACACTGCAAGAAGCAGATAGTAAATTGGCTGATAATGGAATTATTATTAATTTTTCTTCAAGTACCACAAAATTAATGTTACCTACGTATGCTATTTATTCAGCCACAAAAGCTGCAGTTGAACAAATGACAAGAGTTTATGCTAAAGAGATTGGAAGAGGTATTTCTGTTAATGCTATTGCACCTGGAGCAACTGAAACCGAACTTTTTATGAATGGCAAGTCTGAAGAGCAAATTGCTAAGTTAAGTGCTATGAATGCTTTTAATAGATTGGCAAAACCTATAGATATTGCAAAAGTAGTATTGTTTTTAGCAAATGATGATTCTAAATGGATTTCTGGACAAGTAATTGGAGCAAATGGAGCATTAGTTTAATACAATAAATAGAATGAATAAAAGTGAATTAGATAAATTAGGGAATAAAATATTAAGATTAGGTTTGGGCTTTCTTTTTGTGTGGGGAGGAATAGAAAAACTTGTTGTTGAATATTTTGGAGGTGTTGGCTTAGAAAAAATGGCTAACTCTTTACAAAGAATTGGTTTTGGGTTTTTAGGAGAATCTGGGACTTATGCTTTAGCAATATGGTTGGCTGTTTCAGAATTGATAGCAGGTCTACTAATACTATTAAATTTTAAAACATTTTATGCTAGTTTATATGCAGCTTTTATATTAATTGTAGCCCTTTTTACAGTGTATATTACAAGAGGAGATTGGATGCAATCTATGATTCATATCGCGCTTATTTCAGCTTATATTGCATTAGGGTTACAATCTTATAATTTTATTAAAAATAAATAATTGCTTTATTTTCTAAATAATAAGAGGACTACTTTATTTTTTTATGAATAAAGTTTAGTAAAAATAAATAGTGTACTAATAAAGCAACTAATAAAGGAAGCATTGCAATATTAAATACTTGTATTTTATAAATCCAAAGTATAAAAGCAAGTGCAATTAAGCTTATTAATAGTAATGTATAATAAAGTGTCCATTTAGTTAGTTTTAATTTTATAGCATAAAATGCAACTATTAAGTTTGGAGCAAATGCCCATAAAAAATTAAGATTTTTATATGTTGCCGTATGGTCGGTAGCAAACCAAAGTAATAGAACTGCAATTCCAACAATACCAGTTACAAAGAAAAGTAAAAAATCTAACCATTTAGATCTTGTGTTATTTTTAAAATTTTTATAGCTTAAAAATAAAATTAATAAACTGATACAACTTAATACAAATAAAGGTGTAGTTAAAAAAGATAAGGGTTTTAAAACTTGCTTAGATTTTGGGTTTAAAACAGTTTTTGTTTCTTTAACTAATGGTTGTTTTCCATTTATGGTGTTAATTGTGGCATTTTCAAAAGCGCTAAAAATATAGTCTGGTAAAAATTTATAATCGTCTTTTGTAGCTTTCTTATCTATTACAGAACCCAAGGCTAAATCAATTCCGAATTTACCCCATTTCTGATTTTTTGTATAATCTGCAATTAAATCTCTATGTGTTTTTTGTGTGGTAATGTGGTTGTTGTCAAACGTTACGCTATCTTTTAAAATTCCTTTTATTACTTCTTCTATTTTTGTAGAGCAATTGTTGTAAAAGAAATCGTATTGATAGTTTTTATTTTCTGGTTTAGCATTGTTTTCTAAAAAATTATACGTTGCTTGTATTTGAGCATTGTTTAAGTTTAATTCTTGTGTTTTAACCCATCTTTTTTCATAATTATAAATTTGTAAAAAATATCCATACCTAGCTTTCGATAGTTGATATGTAAGTTTTCCTTTGGCAAAATTTAGATAAAAATTAGGAGCATCAAAATCAAATGTTCCGTAATTATAAATGTTATCAATTTTATTTACAGGATCAAAAATTCTAAAAGCACTATGTCCAAAAGAAGAATAAAGTTCAGCGCCAGGACCACAAGTAACAACACTTACAGTTGCTTTTTCTGAAAGATTAATTTGACCATAAAAATAAATAGAAAATAAGGATGCAATTAAAAAAAATAAGTGTTTTAGTTTCATAATTATCTAAAATTTTCAAAATCAACTTTTATAGAAAAAACATTAGAATATAGTGCAGCACCAACACTTCCAATATTGGTTAATGCATAATCTATTTGAATTCCTCTGTATTTAAATCCGACACCAAAATTGGGTTGTACTGAGGTTTCGGTACTTGCATCAAATTGTAATTCTTTTTGAAAATTACCAATTCCAGCTCTTAAATAAACCAAATCTGTATAATCTAACTGAAAACCTAACGCAGGATCTATACTTACTGCATCAGAAGAAATAATAGCATTTGTTTTAGTAAAACGAAAGTTTAAATCTATTTCTGAAAGTAAATTGAAGTCATTTGAAATATTAAATTTACGAGCAACTCCAATTTGTGCTTTTGGAAGTGTAATTTCAGTAGTTTCTGGTAATTCTTGATTTTGATCTGGAATTGCATTTTGTATTTTTTCGAACTCTTTTTTATCGATACTCCAAGAATTATAGGTTGTTGTAATGTCTCTTAACATTAATCCGTACATCCAATCATTTTTTTCGTATTGTACTCCAGCGTCTAAACCAAAACCCCAAGAAGTAGCAAAATCACCAATAATTCTTCTAATAATTTTAGTGTTTATTCCAATATTTAATCCTTTAATATTTAAATTTCTTGCATATGATAAATTTAAAGCATAATCTGCCGCAGAAAACAAGCTAATTCTATTGTAATCTATATTTCCTTCACTATCTATAAGCTCTGTAGTGTTTAAAATATCATCTACACCAAATCTTATTATTGAAACACCAACAGCGCTTCTAGCATCTATTGGCATTGCAAAAGCAGCATAATCGTATTTTGCAATTCCTTCAAAATATTCTGCGTGCATAATAGAGCCTTCATAATTTTTAATACCAACTAATCCAGCAGGGTTCCAATAGTTAGAATTAACATCATTACTAGTTGCTACTACAGCTTTGCTCATTCCAAAAGCAGCTGCATCTATGCCAATGTTTAAAAATTCATTAGAATATTTACGAACAGATTGTGCTGTAATTAATTGTGCAGAAAACAAAAAGAGTACTAAGTATTTTTTCAAGTTGCTATATATTTAAAACGAAAGTAAAAAAACTTTATAAGTAAATGTTAATTATTTAGAAATAATATGATTTATATAGTTTAAAATTCTGTTTTCGCTCCATAATAAGTCATTACCAAAATACGAAGTATTAAAACCAACATGACCTCCGTATTTAGGCGTTTCTAAAAATAAGTTATTATTAGTTTTGGCTTCATTAAAAGGATAACAGCTTTCAGATAGAAATGTGTCGTCTAAAGCATTAATAATTAATGTTGGAAGCTTTATATCTTTCAGAAATTGTTTAGAACTGCATTGCCTCCAGTAATCTTGAGCATTTTTATAACCAAAAAGTGGTGCGGTTACAGCATTGTCAAAATCGGTAAATGTTTTGGCTTTTGCAATTGCTTTTTTATCGAGTTTGCAATCTGGAAATTTTTCTAGTTTTAATAAAGTCTTCTTTTTTAGGCTTCTCATAAATCGTTTAATATAAATGGTATTGTACCAACTCGATAGAGCAATAGAAGAACCTTCTAAATCACAGGGTGTAGAAATAGCAATTCCACCTTTAATTTGAGATGGAATTTTACAAGTTTCACCTAAATATTTTAAAGTAATATTTCCACCCATACTATAACCTAAAAGTACTATGTTTTTATAGTTGTAATTGTTTAAAATGTAATTAATTATTGTTGTAACATCTTCTGTTTGACCACTGTTATAAGAATACATATTGTTATTGTCTTCTCCACTACAACCTCTAAAATTGATAGCTATACAATCTATATTGTTCTTGTTTAAATGATTAACAACGGATATTATGTACTTAGATTTAGAACTTCCTTCTAGTCCGTGAAGTGCAACTACAATAGTTTCAGAATTAATTATAGAAAAATCTAAATCTAAAAAGTCGTTATCATCTGTTCTAATTTGCTCTCTTCTATAGCTGTTTTTTCTAGAATAAAATAAAGTTTTATGAACGGTGTTTAAATGTACATTTTTAAAAAGAAAAGAAGGTTTGTAGCTAGATTCTATTATTGGCATTTAGTATAAAATATTAAAAAATAACGATACATTTATTTACTGAAAACAATTTGCTAAATTTACAAAAAATATAAAAGATGACGTTTAAAAAACACATTCCAAATTTAATTACGCTATTAAATTTATTTTCAGGAACAGTTGCAGTAATTTTTGCTGTAAACAACGAGCTAGAAATGGCAGCTTATTTTGTGTTTTTAGGTATATTTTTTGATTTTTTTGATGGATTAGCTGCACGTATTCTTAAAGTACAAGGCGAATTAGGAAAGCAATTAGATTCTTTAGCAGATGTTGTTACAAGTGGAGTAGCACCAGGAATTGTTGTTTACAAATTATTACAAACAAAAGAAACAATTGGAATTTTAAACACAGAAATAGCTTCTTGGGAAACACAAAAAATAGAGCTATTACCATTTTTTGGTTTGTTAATTACGTTAGCTGCAGCTTATAGATTAGCAAAATTTAATATTGATGAACGACAAACGAGTTCTTTTATTGGTTTACCAACACCAGCAGCAGCTTTAGTGGTATTATCTTTACCTTTAATTTTAAATTATAGTACTTTGGAAGTTGTAACAACTATAATTGAGAATAAGTGGTTTTTAATAGGATTAACACTAGTTTTAAGTATTTTAATGAATGTTGAAATTCCGTTATTTTCTTTAAAGTTTAAAGATTATAGTTGGAAAAACAATCAGATAAAGTATGTATTTTTAATAACTACATTTATATTACTCGCTGTTATGCAATTTGTAGCAGTACCACTTATTATTATAATGTATATTGTTCTATCAATAATTTCTAACAATATTAAAAGGTAAGGATTTTTTTGTGAAAAAATTATATGTTATTGTAAATAAAATCCCTAGCATCTTTTAAATTATTAAAAGTTTTTACAACCCATGGGCTTTTAGTTTCTTCAAATAAGTTACTATAAATAGTAATGTTTTTTATAATTTTCGGGTTTTTTGTAATAAACAGTTTGTAAATATTTTTGTTGGTTTTTGAAGCTCCAATATTAAAGGCAGCAGCATCTATAGTTTGACTTTTATTTATATTGTACTCTGTTATATCAGTGGAGTCAACTATCCAATACTTTATAGTATCAAATTGTGGAGATTGCAAAACTTCATTATCAGCTTTTTTCCTTTCAAGTTGAGTTGGAATACCTTCAAAAGCTTGATAAACTCCATTTTCTTCCCAAACTGTTTTAAAAGGCATAAATAATGAACTAAAAATTACACAATTGTTTTAAGTTATCCGAATTTAAGGATTTTCATTTAAACATAATGTGATTTATATTACTTTAAGAGTTAAGTTATGATTAAACAAACTAAAAAAAATCTAAAACTTTTTTTTCTTTAATTCAAAATCTTTACCTAAATATACACGTCTTACTGTTTCATCGGCAGCTAATTCTTCAGGAGTTCCCTCTTTTAAAATACCACCTTCAAACATTAAATAGGTTTTGTCTGTAATTGCTAAAGTTTCTTGTACGTTGTGGTCTGTAATTAAAATACCAATATTTCTATCTTTTAAATGAGCTACAATACTTTGTATGTCTTCAACAGCAATAGGGTCAACACCTGCAAAAGGTTCATCTAATAAAATAAATTTAGGATCTGAAGCCAAAGCACGAGCAATTTCTGTTCTTCTACGTTCTCCACCAGAAAGTAAATCTCCACGGTTTTTACGTACATGGTCTAAACTAAATTCTTCAATAAGCGATTCTAATTTTACTTTTTGTTCTTTTTTTGAAAGTCCTGTAAATTGTAAAACAGACATTATATTATCTTCAACAGATAATTTTCTAAAAACAGAAGCTTCTTGCGCTAAATATCCAACACCTTTTTGAGCTCTTTTGTACATTGGGAAGTCGGTAATTTTTTCATCGTCTAGAAAAATATCACCTTCGTTGGGTCTTATCATTCCAACAATCATATAAAAAGAGGTGGTTTTTCCAGCACCGTTTGGTCCCAATAAACCAACAATTTCACCTTGTTCAACTTCAACAGAAATTCCTTTAACTACATATCTGCTACCGTATTTTTTCTTAATATTTTCAGCTCTTAATTTCATTGTTTTCCATCTTTAATCCTTCCCATTGTGAAGGAGATTAAATTTCTATTCTTCATTTTTTATTAATTCCAATTCTTCCCAAAATTCATAGGCTTTTCTTAGGTGAGGAATTACAATTGTACCACCTATTAATGTTGCTATAGATAGAGTTTCCATCACTTCTTCTTTAGAAATTCCTTCTTTAAAACAAGTTTCTAAATGGTATTTTACACAATCATCGCATCTTAAAACGGTTGATGCTACTAAGCCTAATAATTCTTTAGTTTTTACATCTAAATGACCTTCTTTAAATGCGTTTGTATCTAAATTAAAAATACGTTTTATAACTTTATTGTTATCAGCTAAAATTTTATCGTTCATTTTTAAACGATATGCGTTAAATTCTTCAACTTGATTAGGCATTTTGTTTACTTTTTTTAAGTTCACGTTTAATTACAACTTTAGAAATATAGATACTAACTTCATATAACAGTAGTATTGGAATTGCTACAATTATTTGACTGATAATATCTGGTGGTGTTATTACAGCGGCTAGTATTAGTACTAAAACCAAAGCATGTTTTCTGTATTTTTTTAAAAAATCTGGAGTAATTAAGCCCATTTTAGTTAAAAAATACATAACTATAGGCAATTCAAAAATTAAGCCAGAAGCCAATAAAGATGAACGTACTAAAGATATATAAGAACCAATTTTTATATTTCTTTCAACAGCATCACTAACAGAATAGTTTCCTAGAAAGTTTACTGAAAGAGGTGTAACTACGTAGTATCCAAATAAAACTCCAATAAAAAATAAAAATGAAGAGATGATAATGAAACTTTTGGCACTTTTTCGTTCTTTTTCGTACAATCCAGGACTTATAAATTTCCAAACTTCCCATATTATAAATGGAAATGCAACAATAAAACCAACAGTTATGGAAGTCCAAATATGGACACTAAACTGTTCGGCCATTGCTAAACTTTGAAAGGTAAAAGGTATTTCTTCAATACAAAGTCCGTCAGTACCAAAAAATTGAGAAATGCTACAAAAAACTCTATATGTTAAAAAATTTGCATCTTTTGGTGCAAATAAAATAGTATTAAAAATAAAACCTTTAAAGATAAATGCTATAATTCCGAAGAAGATTATTGCTAAACTAGATCTTACAAGATGCCACCTTAGTTCTTCAACGTGGTCTAAAAACGACATTTCTTTTTCTGCTTCCGCCATTTTAAAAAATTCCTTCTTTTAATAAATCATGCAAATGTACAACTCCTACGTATTCTTTGCCATCTTCTACTAAAATTTGAGTAATATTATTACTTTCCATTGTTTTTAAAGCTTGAATAGCCATTGCATCTGCTGCAATTGTTTTAGGGTTTTTACTCATAATATCTTTAGCTACAAGCTTGCTAATATCTGGATTGTTTGTTAGCATACGTCTTAAATCTCCATCTGTTATAATTCCAACAATTTTATTATTTTCAATAACAGCAGTAGTTCCTAAACGTTTTTTAGATATTTCTATAATAACATCTTTAATAGGTGTTGTTGGTGTTACAATTGGAAGTTCGTTATTTATAATTAAGTCGTTAACTCTTAAATATAGTTTTTTACCAAGCGCACCACCAGGATGGTATCTGGCAAAGTCTTGAATAGAAAAATGATTTTTTTCTAATAAACAAACAGCTAGAGCATCTCCAATTACTAATTGTGCTGTTGTGCTAGAAGTTGGAGCTAAATTATTAGGGCAAGCTTCTTTTTCTACAAAAGAGCTTAGTACAAAATCGGCATGAGTACCTAAAAAAGATTTTGAGTTACCCGTAATTGCAACAATTGTATTGCCATAATTTTTAATTAATGGCACTAAAACTTTAATTTCAGGTGTATTTCCGCTTTTTGAGATACATATTACAGTATCATTTTCTTGAATATTACCTAAATCACCATGAATGGCGTCTGCAGCGTGCATAAAAATAGCAGGCGTACCTGTAGAATTTAGGGTTGCAACAATTTTAGTTGCTATGTTGGCACTTTTACCAATACCTGTAACTATTACCCTTCCATTTGATGTTAGGATATAATTAACAGTTTTTGTGAAATTTTCGTCAACAAAATTTATTAAATTCGCAATTGCGTTGCTTTCTTCAATAATTGTTTGCTTGGCAATCTCAATAATTGTATTTTTATTTTTCAAAAGATTAAGTTTTACGATTAAAAAAGTTCTATCTTTAGTTTTAAACAAAAATATATTTATTTAATTAGAAATTGAATAAAGTATCAAAAAAATAAAAATTTGAGTTGTATTTTTAACATAATAAATACAATCTTATTTTTTTAATGATAATTAACTATAAAAAATGAGCAAAATAAGTGTTGATTTACACAAAGAACTAAAAAACTATTTTGGTTTTAATGAGTTCAAAGGATTACAAGAACAAGTTATAAAAAGTTTAATTGAAGGTAATGACACTTTTGTAATTATGCCTACTGGAGGGGGTAAATCTCTTTGTTATCAATTACCAGCCTTAATAAAAGATGGAACTGCAATTGTGGTTTCACCGTTAATTGCATTAATGAAAAATCAAGTAGATGCAATTAGAGGTATTTCTGCAAATAGTGGAATTGCACATGTACTAAACTCATCTTTAAATAAAGCTGAAGTAGCGCAGGTTAAAAGTGATATAGAAAATGGAATTACTAAATTGCTTTATGTTGCTCCAGAATCCTTGATTAAAGAAGAATATATAGATTTTTTAAAAAATCAAAAAATTTCATTTGTAGCAATAGATGAAGCGCATTGTATTTCTGAATGGGGGCACGATTTTAGACCAGAATATAGAAATTTAAGAAATATTATAGAAAAAATAAACAAGGTACCTATTATAGGGTTAACAGCAACTGCTACAGAGAAAGTGCAGGAAGATATTCTTAAAACACTAGGAATGTCTGATGCTAAAACGTTTAAAGCTTCATTTAATAGACCCAATTTATTTTATGATGTTAGACCAAAAACAGCAAATGTAAATTCAGATATTATTAGATTTATTCGTTTGCATATGAACAAATCTGGTATTATTTACTGTTTAAGTAGAAAAAAAGTTGAAGAAATAGCACAAGTTCTACAAGTTAACGGAATAAAAGCAGTTCCATATCACGCTGGTTTAGATGCTAAAACTAGATCTAAACATCAAGACATGTTTTTAATGGAAGATGTAGATGTTGTTGTTGCTACTATTGCCTTTGGAATGGGAATAGACAAACCAGATGTGCGTTTTGTTATTCACCACGATATACCTAAAAGTCTAGAAAGCTATTATCAAGAAACTGGTAGAGCTGGACGTGATGGAGGAGAAGGGTATTGTTTAGCTTATTATGCGTATAAAGACATAGAGAAATTAGAAAAATTCTTATCAGGAAAACCAATAGCAGAACAAGAAATTGGAAATGCATTGCTTCAAGAAGTTGTTGGTTATGCAGAAACATCTATGTCTCGTAGAAAATATTTATTACATTATTTTGGAGAAGAATTTGATGAAGTAAACGGTTTAGGTGCTAAAATGGATGATAATGTTGTAAATCCAAAGAAAAAAACAGAAGCTAAAGAAGATTTAAAATTATTATTGGAAGTTGTAAAAGCAACCAACCAAAAATACAAAGCTAAAGAACTTGTAAATACACTTGTTGGAAAGGTAAATGCACTATTAAAATCTCATAAAACAGATGAACAATCATTTTTTGGATCTGGATCTAATCATGAAGGGCAATATTGGATGGCTCTTATTAGACAAGCTTTAGTCGCAGGGTTTATAAGAAAAGAAATTGAACAATATGGAGTTGTTAAAATTACAGAGGCAGGTTTAAATTACATACTTAAACCTACAAGTTTTTTAATGACTGAAGATCATAAATATGATGAAACCGAAGATAAATCTATAATTTCTAATGCAAAAAGCAATGGTTCTGCTGCAGATGAGGTATTGGTAAAATTATTAAAAGATTTACAAAAATCTGTAGCAAAAAGAAATGGAGTTCCACCTTATGCCGTTTTTCAAGAAACTTCTTTAGATGATATGGCTTTAAAATATCCAATAACTATAGATGAATTAAAAAATATTTATGGAGTAGGAGATGGAAAAGCTAGAAAATTTGGTAAACCTTTTGTGCAATTAATAGCAAAATATGTTGAAGAGAATGATATTGTTAGACCTGATGATTTTGTTGTAAAAAGTACAGGTATTAATTCTGGATTAAAATTATATATTATTCAAAATACTGATAGAAAATTACCTTTAGAAGACATTGCAAAATCTAAAGGATTAGAATTTAATGAGCTTATTGAAGAAATGCAACGCATTGTGTACAGCGGTACAAAAATTAATATAGATTATAGTATAGATGAGCTGTTAGATGAAGAACAACAAGAAGAAATTTTTGAATATTTTATGGAAGCTGAAAACGATAGTATTCAAAATGCTTTAGACGAATTTGATGGAGATTATGATGAAGAAGAATTAAGATTAATGCGTATCAAGTTTATTAGCCAAGTTGCAAATTAGAAAAAGTATTTTTATTTGATAAGTAATTATTATTTTTAATAAATTATATATAGTGTTTTTTTAAAAAAACCATAATATTTATATATAAAATTAAAGTT
Organism: Lutibacter sp. A64; assembly: GCF_022429565.1. NCBI lineage: Bacteria > Pseudomonadati > Bacteroidota > Flavobacteriia > Flavobacteriales > Flavobacteriaceae > Lutibacter > Lutibacter sp. A64. The sequence goes on along the minus strand of NZ_CP092487.1, from coordinate 1,328,652 downwards.
CAATTAGAAATGTGTAAAACATTAAAACCCTTATTTTTAAGGGTTTTTTTTATACGTTTATTTTTATAATAATTTTAAATTTATGAGCAAATTATGGTTAAAATAACACCTCATAAAATTTAATTAATGAACGCTCTAAAATCTATAAAGAAATCCGATTTTTTACTACAAAGACGTTACGAAGCAATTTTATTTTTAATAGTGTTTTTTGGAATATTCGGATACATGGGATCAACTATGGGAGTTTCAAATATGCTAAATACAATTATGAATACCGCCTGGGATTTATTAATGAATACCGTATTTTATATTATGGGTATAACCGTATTATCTGGTGCGTTAGGTAAATTATTAATAGAATTTGGAGTAGTACGGTTGTTAGAAATAATTTTAGCACCATTAATGCGACCATTATTTAATTTACCAGGAGTAGCATCTTTAGCAGGTGTTTTAACTTTTTTATCAGATAATCCAGCGATTGTTAGTTTATCTAACGATAAAAATTTTAACAAATATTTTAAAAAGTTTGAACTTATCTCATTAACTAATTTTGGAACTGCATTTGGAATGGGGTTAATTGTTATTACCTTTATGTCTACTTTAAAAATTCCAGGGAATACAGAAAACTTATTTTTAGCAGCAATGATTGGTCTTTTTGGGGCTTTAACAGGAGCCGTTATTTCTACACGATTAATGCAGTATTTAATTAAAGATAAAGTTAAAGAAGTTAGTGATTCTGTTAATTTTAAAGTCAAAGAAAATTTAAGTTTTAAAAGTGAAGGAAGTGTATTTATAAGGTTTTTAAATTCAATTTTAGATGGTGGAAAATCTGGTGTAAGTTTAGGCTTAGCAATTATACCTGGAGTGTTAATAATATCTACAATGGTAATGATGTTAACATTTGGAGTAAACGACCCAACTATAGGGTATCAGGGCTTAGCATATGAAGGTGTGCCATTACTTCCAGAATTAGCTGGTAAAATTTGGTGGCTTTTTGAAGGTTTATTTGGTTTTAAAAATCCAGAATTAATTGCATTTCCAATTACATCATTAGGTGCTGTTGGAGCCTCACTTTCTTTAGTTAAAGCATTTATAGATGATGGTATTGTTACAGGAGATACTATTGCTGTATTTACAGCTATGGGAATGTGTTGGAGCGGTTATTTAAGTACACACACTGCAATGTTAGATACCTTAAAGTTTAGAGAATTAACTTCTAAAGCATTAATTTCTCATACTATTGGAGGTATTTGTGCAGGTGTAGTTGCGCATTATAGTTATATTATAATTTATTATTTAATAACCCTAAGCTAAATAAGCTACAACCATACCAATTAAAATTGCAATAAATTTATAGAGATTAAACTTATGGTCTTTAGATGTTTCAAACAAAATTATAGTTGAGATATGTAATAATACACCAATTATTATTGCAGTAATTTCAGTTTTATAAGTTAGTAAAAAAGGAATATTTCCTCCAGCAAAAGTACCCAAAGGAGACATTAAAGAAAATACTAATAAAAATAGTATAGCTTTAAATTTTGAAATATTAGATTTTACAAAAAAGGTCCCTAAAATAACTGCAATCGGAATTTTATGTATTACAATTGCCCATAATAAATGTTCGTGGTGGTGGTCGTGTGCTAAAGGAATACCTTCCATAAATGAATGAATTCCTAAACTAACAAATAATGCCCAAGGAAAATCAATACTATCTTTAACATGAATATGTCCGTGTTCAGCTCCTTTTGAGAAAAAATCTAAGATTAATTGTAATAACAGTCCGGCAAGTATAAATAATCCAATTTTTGGCTTATCTGAAATGTAAACTTCTGGGAATAAATGTAGTATGGTGATTGATAATAAATAAGCACCACTAAAAGCTAATAATAATTGTACGGTTTTTGCATTTGGTTTTAAGCCATAAACAATAACCATTCCAATTAAAACTGATAAAATAAGAACTATATATGTCATTCTAATACTAAAATTAAACGGTCTGAAGTGTTTTCGTTAAAAGGATCTAATTGATAATTTCCAAAAGTATGTTTTATTTTAAAATCAACAGTGTTTAAGTATAAATTAATTTTTGTTAGATCTAAACATTTTACTTTTTCAAAATAGGTATGATTTTCTCCATCTGCATCAAAATTTATTTTTTTAATAACAAAACCATTTTCAATGTATCTAGTTAATTTAAAGGTAATTCCATCAATTTTTTGAACTTCTTCAGGTACTAAATTGTTTATTACCTTTTTAGAATTCATAAAATCTATAATAGCAATTCCGTTTGTATGTAACCCGTTTTTAATGTTTTTTAAAATTTTAATATCTTCATTATCATCTTCAAAGAAACCAAAACTTGTAAATAAATTTAAAATGACATCAAATTTATTTTTAAGAGGGTTTCGCATATCGTGTTTAAGAAAACGCAACCTTTCATTTTCAAACTTTTTAGCAATGTTTATGCTGTTTTTAGATAAATCTGCTCCAACAACATCATAGCCTAATTTGTTTAAAAAAATAGAGTGTCTTCCTTTTCCACAAGCTAAATCTAAGAGTTTATTTTCTTTTTTTATAGTTAATAAAGCTACTATATTTCTTATAAATTCTTGAGCTTCAGTATCGTCTCTGTGTTTGTATAATATATGGTAATAGCTGGTATCAAACCAAGAAGCAAACCATTCTGTTTTCTTATTCATAATTCTAAAATTGGCACAAAAATAATCATTTTGAAATTGTTTTGTTTAGTAGTAGAGCCTTTAATTTATATGTTTGTTGATTATCAGTAAGTTACTTGTGTTTAAAATTACCAGAATGATATAATTCATAAAAAATAAGATTAAAATATGTAGTTTTTAGGTTCATTTTTATAGTTAAAAAGCATTTTTTGAAGTCTTCTTGTAAATACTTTCAGTACTTTACTTATTATTTAAGTACTTTTGCAAAAAGTAAAAGAGTATGTATCACAATTTTAAAATGGTTGCTACCACTATGTTTGGTTTAGAAGAAGTTTTAGCAACCGAACTTACCAATTTAGGGGCACAAAATGTTGTTGTAGGCGTAAGAAATGTTTCTTTTGTTGGTGATAAAGGCTTTATGTACAAAGCAAATATTGCATTAAGAACAGCAATTAGAATTTTAAAACCAATAAAGCGTTTTAAGGTTTTTGATGAAGATGATTTGTACAAAAAAATTCAACAGATAGAATGGGAGCGTTTTATGACTGTGGATAGTACTTTTGCAATTGGTGCGGTGGTAAATTCTAAGCATTTTACTACAAATTCGCATTATATTTCATTAAAATCTAAAGATGCTATTGCAGATTATTTTAGGCATAAATACCATAAACGCCCAAATGTAGATGTAAAACATCCAGATTTAAAAATACATGTGCATATTCAAAAAGATTTTTGTTCAATTTCTTTAGATAGTTCAGGAGATTCTTTACATAAGCGTGGGTATAGAAATTTAACCAATATAGCCCCAATAAATGAAGTTTTAGCAGCTGGTTTAGTATTACTGTCTGGTTATACCGGAGATTGTAATTTTATAGATCCAATGTGTGGTTCTGGAACCATTTTAATTGAAGCAGCTATGATTGCTAATAATATACCAGCAAATATTAATAGAAAAGAGTTTGGTTTTGAAAACTGGGAAGATTATGATGAAGATTTGTATTTTAAAATTCAAGATTCTTTGTTGAAAAAAATAACCAGCTCTCATTTTAAAATTATGGGATTTGATAAAGCACCTTCAGCGGTTAGAAAAGCAAAAGAGAATGTAGAAAATGCTAATTTATCGGAGTTTATAGGTGTACATCATATAAACTTCTTTAATTCAGTAAAAGAAGTTTTTGGTAAAACTACTATATTATTTAATCCTCCATATGGAGAACGTTTGGATATAAATATCAATGAATTTTATAAAAAAATTGGAGATACTTTAAAAGGAGGTTACCCAGATTCTACAGTTTGGTTTATAACATCTAATAAAGAAGCAATTAAACATGTTGGTTTAAGAACTTCAAAAAGAATTCCTTTAAAAAATGGTGATTTAGATTGTGTTTATGTGAGATATGATATTTATGAAGGAAGTAAAAAAGCCAAAAAACTTAAAAATTATGAGAATATTGATTCTAATAAAATAGACAAAGAGTAAATTAACATTGATTTTTAAATATATAAGAAGCATCATGTTGAACTAGATTTAATATGGCGTTTTTAATTTCTTTAAAATTATTTCTTTTGAATCAAATCACTTTTATTAATTTTACATAAACATAATACTATGTACAAAATTTTTATCCGTCCATTATTTTTTCTTTTTGATCCAGAAAAAATTCATCATTTTACATTTTCATTTATCAAATTTTCTTGTAAAATTCCTGGAATTCCAGCTATTTTTAGAAGTTTATATCAAACTAATGATAAAAAATTAGAACGAAACTTATTTGGATTAACATTTAAAAATCCAGTAGGTTTAGCTGCTGGTTTTGATAAAAATGCAGTTTTGTTTAATGAGTTGGCAAATTTTGGTTTCGGTTTTATTGAAATAGGGACAGTTACACCAAAACCACAACCAGGAAATCCTAAAAAACGTTTGTTTAGATTAAAAGCAGACAATGGTATTATTAACCGAATGGGTTTTAATAATGAAGGTTTAGAAGCTGCAATTAAACAACTAAAAAAGAACAAAGGAAAACTTATTATTGGGGGGAATATTGGTAAAAACACAAGTACAATGCCTGCTGGTTATACCGATGATTATTTAAAATGTTTTGTAGAATTACATCCGTATGTAGATTATTTTGTGCTAAATGTTAGTTGTCCTAATGTTGGTAGTCACGCAAAATTAACCGATAAAGATTATTTGATAGAATTGATAACTAAAGTTCAAAACTCAAACAAAACATTTAGCAAGCAAAAACCAATTTTATTAAAAATTGCACCGGATTTAAATGAAATTCAGTTAGATGAAGTAATTGAAATTGTTGCTGAAACTAAAATAGATGGTGTAATAGCGTCTAATACATCTGTAAATAGAGAAGGATTACAAGCTTCAAAAGAACAATTAGAAGTTATTGGAAACGGAGGTTTAAGTGGAAAACCAGTAAAAGATAGAAGTACAAAAGTTATTAAATATTTAGCAGAAAAATCGAATAAAGCCTTTTCAATTATTGGTGTAGGAGGTATACATTCAGCAGAAGATGCTTTAGAAAAATTAAATGCAGGCGCAGATTTAGTTCAAATTTATACGGGTTTTATTTATGAAGGTCCAGGATTGATTAAACGAATTAATGATGCTATTCTTAATGTGGAATAATACTAAAAAAACTAATTTTTAAATAAATGAAAAAAATAATATTCACGTTAGTTTTTTGTGGATTGTGCTTTATTGTTAATTCTCAAACAGTGAGTGTAGAAAAATCTATTTATGGAATACAATCTGGGTTTTTAGGTATTTGGGGGCATAATGAGTCTAAATTATCTAATAATATAGCTTTGAGAACTGAATTGGGTTTAGACGCTGGAATTTGGGGTGGAGATTTTTATGATAACAATGGTTTTTTAATGATACCTGTTCTAACATTAGAACCTAGACTCTACTACAACCTTAAAAAAAGAGTGAAAAAATCACGTAAAATTGCTGGAAATAGCGGAAATTTTATTTCGTTAAAAACAAGTTATCATCCTAGTTGGTTTGAAATATCTAATTATAATAACATAAAAATAGTGAGTGATATTTCTGTAGTTCCTACCTGGGGAATAAGAAGAAATATAGGAAACCATTTTTTATATGAAACAGGAATTGGAATTGGCTACATTTATTATTTTGCAAAAAATGCTGGATTTTTAGAAAATGAAGGTGAGGTAGCAGTAAACCTACATGTACGAATTGGCTATCGATTTTAAATATAAATACCTTTTAAATCAACAATTGTAACTATAATTTAATTTGGAAACTCTTATTTCATTTATTGCTGCATCTATGCTATTAACCATTTCACCAGGTCCAGACATAATTTATGTATTGGTGCAAAGTATAACTAATGGTAAAAAATATGGAATAGCAACTGCATTAGGTTTGGTTTCAGGAATTATAGTACATACTACTTTAGTTGCTTTTGGTGTTTCAGCAATTATAAAACAATCTGAAAATCTATTTTTTGCAATTAAGTTATTTGGAGCATTGTACTTATTATATTTGGCTTATACAGCTTATATTTCTAATGAAGAGTTATTATTGCAAAATAAAACTGGTAAAAAAGGATTATTGCAATTGTTCAAACAAGGCTTTATAATGAATGTTTTAAATCCGAAAGTATCTATTTTCTTTTTAGCATTTTTCCCTGGGTTTTTATATTCAGATACACAAAGTACTGTTGTTCAATTTTATGTATTAGGGCTGCTTTTTATGTTACAAGCATTAGCTATTTTTATAGTAGTTTCTTTGCTTTCAGGGAGTTTTGAAGGTTATTTAAAAAAACATCCAAGATTTAATTCAAACATTAAGTGGTTTAAAATTATTGTTTTTATTGGTATTGCTATTTTTATACTTTTTTCTGAGTAGATATTGTATATTTGAACTGTATGAAAACCGTAAAACTTATAGAATGTCCACGTGATGCAATGCAAGGAATAAAATCACATTTTATTCCAACTGAGGCTAAAGAACAGTATATAAATGCGCTGTTACGTGTTGGTTTTGATACTATAGATTTTGGAAGTTTTGTTTCGCCAAAAGCCATTCCTCAAATGCGAGATACGGCGCAAGTACTTTCAAAATTAGATTTAAGTAAAACGGAGAGTAAATTATTGGCAATTGTAGCAAATGTTAGAGGAGCTGAGGATGCTTCAAAATTTGAAGAAATAAATTATTTAGGATATCCTTTTTCTATTTCAGAAAATTTTCAAATGCGTAATACGGGTAAAACAATTTCAGAATCTATTATTGCTTTAAAAGAAATTTTAAACATTGCTTCAAAAACAAATAAAGAAGTAGTTACCTATTTATCTATGGGATTTGGAAATCCTTATGGAGACCCGTGGAATGTAGAAATTGTAGCCAAATGGACCGAAAAATTAGCTAAAATGGGTGTTAAAATTATTTCATTATCAGACACCATTGGAAGTTCTACACCCAAAATTATTACCTATCTTTTTTCAAATTTAATTCCGCAGTATACCAATATTGAGTTTGGCGCACATTTACATACCGCACCTACTAAATGGTTCGAAAAAGTTGATGCAGCTTATAAGGCAGGTTGCAATAGATTTGATGGTGCTATAAAAGGGTATGGGGGGTGCCCAATGGCTAAAGATGAACTTACAGGAAATATGCCAACAGAAAAACTTATTTCATATTTTAATCAGCAAAAAGCAACTACAAGTATTAGCGCTATGAGTTTTGAAAGCGCATATAATGAGGCCTTAAAGATATTTAATGCTCTATAAGATATTAATTATTTTTTTTATTTAATTATTTTATTTAGTTCTAATAGTATAATTTCATAATATTATTCTGTTTATTATCTGTCATATTTTCAGTGATTTACAAATTTTTTATTTCTAAAAAAGCAAACAAATTAATATTTTACGTCTTTTTAAATTAAATAGTTTAAATTTGCACGCAATTAATTTCTAAGTTGATTGCAATATGATTTCACACCAAAATAAATTTGTAGGAGAAGGCTTAACCTACGACGATGTATTACTAATTCCAGCATTCTCTGAAGTTTTACCAAGAGATGTTAACATTCAAACAAAATTTTCTAAAAACATAAGTTTAAACGTTCCAATAGTTTCCGCTGCAATGGATACTGTTACCGAATCAGATATGGCTATTGCGATGGCTCGAGAGGGAGGAATAGGCGTTTTACATAAAAATATGTCTATAGAGCAGCAAGCAAATGAAGTAAGGAAAGTAAAACGATCGGAATCGGGTATGATTATAGATCCTATTACAATTACTAAAGAAAAAACGGTGCTTGATGCCAAAAGTTTAATGCACGAATATGGTATTGGAGGAATTCCTGTAATTAATGAAGTAGGTGTACTTATTGGTATAGTAACCAATAGAGATTTACGTTTTGAAGGAGATAACACACGTAAAATTGAAGAAGTTATGACTTCTGAAAAATTGGTTACTGTGGCTGTTGGAACTTCTTTAAAACAAGCAGAAGTTATTTTACAAGATAATAAAATTGAAAAATTACCCGTAGTTGATGATAATTATAAATTAGTTGGATTAATTACATTTAGAGATATTATTAAGGTAAGTGAAAATCCGAATGCAAATAAAGATTCTTACGGACGTTTAAGAGTTGCAGCAGCTTTAGGTGTTACACACGATGTTCTTGAAAGAGCTGAAGCGCTTATTAAAGCAGGAGTAGATGCATTAATAATAGATACTGCTCACGGACATACAAAAGGTGTAGTTACTGTTTTAAAAGAAGTAAAAAAGAACTATCCAGACACCGATGTAATTGTTGGTAACATTGCAACTGGTACAGCAGCAAAATATTTAGTTGAAGCTGGGGCTGATGCTGTAAAGGTAGGAATTGGACCTGGTTCAATTTGTACTACACGTGTTGTTGCTGGTGTTGGTTTTCCTCAACTATCGGCTATTTTAGATGTTTCTGAAGCGATA